>NZ_JAZFTO010000067.1:0-8112 GCF_036446775.1 Candidatus Desulfatibia sp. | reverse complement strand
GACGACGGATGTTACCGGGAATTTGATGCTTCCGGAAGGCGTGGAGATGATCATGCCCGGTGACAATGTGACGATTACGGCGGAGTTAATAACGCCGATCGCGATGGAAAAAGAGCTCAGGTTTGCCATCAGGGAAGGCGGTCGGACGGTCGGTGCCGGCGTGGTCAGCGAAATTATCGAATAACGGCGAAGGAGTTTTCTGGTGAGAATAATTGTTACCCTTGCATGCGGCGAATGCAAAAGGAGAAACTACACAACGACCAAGAATAAACGCACAACGCCGGACAAGTTGGAATTCAGCAAGTATTGCAGATTTTGCAGAAAACATACTTTGCACAGAGAAACCAAATAAAAGAAATGATACAGGCCAGTAGCTCCAATGGTAGAGCGTCGGACTCCAAATCCGAGTGTTGGGGGTTCGAATCCCTCCTGGCCTGCCAAAGACAACAAGTTAAGCCCGGCTAATTGACATAGACAAATAAATTTCTTTGATGGTTGCAAGCTTGGAGACCTTTGGATTTGACCATTTTGGGAGCATAATGGCACGGCTACAAAGAAAAAAAACTGTAAGCGCCAAAAAAAAGAAGCAAAAAAAAGCCGTAGCAGTGGCGTTACAGCAAGTAAAAAATGATGGCGCTGTCAAGCAGATGGCGTTGCCGCTGGCGGCCGTCAAGGAGTCTAAAAAAAGTCAAGTTTCACCACCAAAGAAAACTGTGACTAAAATTCGTACGGAACCTGGGAAGATTAAAAACTACCTGGATATAAGTCTCCAGTTTCTCAGAGAAGTTAAGGTGGAGCTTAAAAAGGTCACATGGCCTACGCGTAAGCAGACGATGAGTTCCACTGTAGTTGTGATTATCCTGGTTATGATCATATCGCTGTTTTTGGGTGTGATTGACGTCGGTTTATCGAGCCTGCTTCGCTTGGTTCTAAAGTAGTCGTTTGGGAGATGAAGATTGGCCCTTAAATGGTATATCGTCCATGTATATTCGGGTTTTGAAAGCAAGGTCAAAGCAGCCTTGGAAGAACGTATTGCGTCCTTTCATAATCCCGAAAAATTCGGTGAAGTGCTCGTGCCCACTGAAGAAATCGTAGAGCTTGTCAAAGGAAAAAGAAAGACGTCGGCGCGTAAGTTCTATCCCGGATATATCTTGATACGAATGGAGCTTGATGATGAAACCTGGCACGTTGTTAATAATACCGCCAAAGTCAGCGGGTTTTTGGGTGGCAGAGAAAGACCGGCCCCTATCTCTGATGAAGAAGCCGAACAAATCATAAAACGTATGGAGGCAGGTAAAGATAAGCCCCAGCCAAAATACTTTTTTGAATCCGGGGATGAGATTCGCGTTATAGACGGCCCTTTTAAAAACTTTAACGGTACCGTCGATGAAGTTAACCCTGAAAAAGGTAAAATAAGGGTGCTTGTAAGCATATTTGGCCGTGCAACTCCGGTGGAATTGGAATTCGTACAGGTTGCAAAATTATAAGGTTAAATTAACGAATATAGGAAAATTTAAAAAAATGGCAAAAAAGGTTCTTACACAGATAAAACTTCAAGTAACGGCCGGTAAAGCCAATCCATCGCCGCCAATCGGCCCTGCGTTGGGTCAGCATGGTGTAAACATAATGGATTTTTGCAAGACGTTTAACGCCAGGACGGCCAATGATGAAGGGATGATCATACCCGTTGTCATAACGGTCTACCAGGATAGATCATTTACATTTATTACCAAAACGCCGCCGGCATCTGTCCTTTTAAAGCAAGCAGCAAAGATAGCCAAAGGTGCGGGTGATCCAAAACGCGAGAAAGTCGGCCAGGTCACCAAGCAGCAGGTCGAAGAGATTGCCAAGCAGAAAATGGTTGATTTAAACGCTCATGATCTGAGTGCCGCATGCAGAATCATTGCCGGAACGGCCAGAAGTATGGGTATAGAGGTTGCTGAATAAAGAATGTTGCGGGTTGCCAACTGCAAGTTGTGAGTTGCACACATTGAGACCCGGGACTCAACACAAAAACAAGAAACTAAGGGGTGCAGAAGAGAACATGCCGAAGCGGGGTAAAAAATATTCAGAAGCAGTTAAGAAAGCAAATGCCGGGACAAAACATGGTTTTGACGAGGCTGTCAGAATGGCGTTAGACGCTTCTTATGCCAAATTTGATGAAACCATTGATGTTGCAGTTCGTCTGGGCGTGGATCCGAGACATGCTGACCAGATGGTTCGCGGAACTGTCGTGCTGCCGAACGGTCTTGGCAAGGAAGTAAAGGTCCTCGTATTTGCTAAAGGAGAGAAAGAAAAAGAAGCCCTTGATGCCGGTGCCGATTTTGTAGGCAATGACGACCTTGTCGAAAAGATTAAAGGTGGATGGTTCGGCTTCGACAAAGCCGTTGCCACACCGGACATGATGGGTGCCGTGGGTAAAATAGGAAGACTTCTCGGGCCCAGAGGCCTTATGCCTAACGCAAAAACCGGAACAGTTACTTTTGATATCGCCAGGGCGGTCAATGAACTCAAAGCCGGAAAAATCGATTTCAAGGTTGAAAAGGCAGGGATTGTCCACGTTCCAATGGGCAAGGTCTCGTTTGGGGTAGAAAAGATTGTGCAGAATGCAACGGCCTTTTTGGAAACAATCATACGTCTCAAACCGGCTTCAAGCAAAGGAACTTATCTGAGAGGAATCGCTGTTTCTACGACGATGGGGCCCGGTTTCAAGATAGATCCGGCCAGTATCAAAGACTTGATGGCGTCGTAAAAAGTCCCATCTACTGCGTTGTAGTATTTTTTCAGACACTCGGCATACTACCTGTATGGCCTCGTTCCTGAAAAAATACTACGCCTTGTATATGAACCTTTTTACTTAGCCATCTATAGTTGAATTCGTGACTTTTTACGAGATCATCAAGACTTAATCAAATAATAATCCTGTCAAAGACCGTAGGTGCGCTTTATTTGTGTTTAATCGGCCCGGCCGGCCTACCGAGACATTTTGTTTGCAGTAAAGGTGTTGCCTTCTGGTTTTAGGATTGATGGAAGGAGGTGTAGTTAAGTTGTGAAGCTTGAAAAAAAGAAAAAAATTGTTGAGGATCTGCGACAAAAATTTTCGAAATCCAAGGTGGTCATCGTTACAGACTACAAGGGGCTCGACGTATCGACAATTAATAATTTGCGGAAAAAACTCAAGGATTCTGATATTGAGTATAAAGTCGTCAAAAATTCGCTGCTTGTCAGAGGCTCGGAGGAGACGGATGTTGCCTTGATAAAAGACATTTTTACGGGACCAAATGCCGTTGCAATAAGCTATGATGACCCGGTTGCACCTGCTAAAGTGTTGACGGAGTTTGCCGTTGAGCATAAGGCCCTGGAAGTCAAAATGGGCGTCATGAACGGTAAAGTGCTCGACTTAAGCGCAATCAAGGCGCTGGCTAATCTGCCGTCTCGCGAGGTGCTTTTAGGGATATTGCTTGCGACCCTAAACAATGTTCCCGCAAATTTTGTGCGAACCTTAAATGCCATACCGGGGCAGTTTCTAAACGTGCTTACGGCCATAAAGGAGCAAAAAGAGGCGACGTGAGGCCGGCGGTTATAAGTTATAAGTTATAGGTTAATAGTTAACAGATAAAAGTAACTTTATCGTTTTATAGTCACCAAATTAAGAAGCTACATATAGCCTAATAACGAATAACAGATAACAAATAACAAATAACAATAAAATTTAGATTCAGTGCAACGATATTAAATAAGATTATTTACTATCGCTTTAGATAAATTTGAAAGCATTATTATTGGAGGAGAAATAAAATGGCGGATATTACCAAAGAGGAAGTAATTGGATTTATAGCTAAGATGTCGGTGCTAGAACTGTCCGAGCTTATAAAGGAAATGGAAGAAAAGTTCGGAGTTTCGGCCGCTGCTCCGGTTGCTATGATGGCGGCAGGCCCTGCTGAGGCAGCCGGTCCTGCACAGGCAGATGAGCAGACCGAATTTGATGTTATTCTGACAAGTTTTGGTGACAAGAAGATTCAGGTTATCAAAGAAGTCCGTGCCATAACCGGTCTGGGCTTAAAGGATGCCAAGACCCTGGTCGATGAGGCGCCCAAACCCGTCAAAGAAGGGATACCTGAAGATGAGGCCAAAAAGATCAAGGAACAGCTTGAAGGAACCGGTGCTCAGGTTGAGATAAAGTAACACCTTGCCCCTGTCACCTATAAAAACCACAACCCATTTGTGTATTGGAGACGCCATGTCGGAAAGACCTTTGGCAAGCAAGCGCATTAGAAAAAACTTCGGTAAAATAAGTCAGATTGTTGATATTCCGGATCTTATCGGAGTTCAACGGGAATCATTCAGTCGCTTTTTGCAAATGGATGTTTTGCCGGAAAAGCGCAAGGACATCGGATTGCAGACCGTTTATAAGTCTGTTTTTCCCATAAAAGATTTTACCGGAAGTGCTTCCCTTGAGTTTGTGTCATACAGGTTCGGTGAGGTGAAGCATAGTGTTCAGGAATGTGTGCACCGGGGGATGACCTATGAAATCCCTATTCGTATCACCGTTAGGCTGGTTGTATATGATATCGATAAGGAGACGGGGGTTACCAATATCCGTGATATCAAGGAGCAGGAAATTTATTTCGGCACGATTCCTTTGATGACCGATAAAGGCACGTTTATCATCAATGGTACGGAACGTGTAGTGGTCAGCCAGCTCCATCGCTCTTCGGGCGTATTTTTCGACCATGACAAAGGCAAGACGCACTCCAGCGGTAAGATTATTTATACTGCCAGAATTATACCCGTGCGAGGGTCTTGGATCGATATGGAAATCGATCCCAAGGATATCGTCAATATCCGCATAGACAGGCGGCGCAAGTTTCCCGTGACGATTCTTTTTAAGGCCCTTGGCTATGCAACTGAAGATATTCTGGCCTATTTTTACAAGACTAAAAGATATACCGTCAAAGGCAAACGCATTTACCAGGAGTTTAATGCTGACTTGCTGAAAGGAAAGCGCGCCAGCCGTGGTGTCAAAAACCCTGAAACCGGCGATACGATTGTCATGAAAGGGCGCATTTTTACCAAGACTGCCATCAGCCGGTTGAAATCCGCAAAAGTGGACAAGATCCCGGTAGGCATAGAAGACCTTTTGGGCAAAGTATTCGCCTCGACAATTGTGGATTCCAAAAGCAACGAGCCGATTATAAAAGCAAACGAGACGCTTGATGAAGAAGTTTTCCAGGCTTTAAGCGCTGCCGGTATCAAGGAATTCGAATTGCTATTAATCGACGGTGTGACCAGCAGTGACTCGATACATAAAACGCTTCTGATGGACAAAGTCGAGACCAAACAAGACGCACTTATTGAGATTTACCGGCGCCTCAGGCCCGGAAATCCTGCAACTCCGGAAGTGGCCCAGGATTTTATGGACAACATGTTTTTCAAGTCTTCATATTACGATCTTTCCGGTGTCGGCCGGATGAAGATCAACTTGCGCCTCGGCGTCGATATCTCCGTTGACATAAGAACCTTACGCAAAGAAGATATACTCTTGACGGCTAAAACTCTAGTGGAGCTCAAGGACACTCAAGGGGCCGTTGACGACATCGATCATTTAGGGAACCGGCGAGTCCGAGCGGTCGGTGAACTTCTTGAGAATCAGTACCGTATAGGACTGGTACGCATGGAACGGGCGATTAAGGAGCGCATGAGCCTTCAAGAAGTAGATGCCTTGATGCCCCACGATCTGGTTAATCCCAAACCGGTTTCCGCTGTAGTTAAAGAGTTTTTCGGGACAAGTCAGCTCAGCCAGTTTATGGATCAGACAAATCCACTTTCAGAGACGACCCATAAACGGCGTCTGAGTGCGCTGGGACCTGGTGGACTAACCCGTGAACGTGCCGGATTTGAGGTCCGCGACGTGCATCCTTCCCATTACGGTCGCATCTGCCCTATCGAAACGCCGGAAGGACCCAACATCGGCCTGATAGTCTCACTCAGCACGTATGCGCGTGTGAATGAATTCGGGTTTATTGAAACTCCCTACAACGTTGTTAAAGATGCGACGCTTTGTGATGAAATCAAATTCCTTAGTGCCTTTGAAGAAAAGGCGCATCCCATTGCCCAGGCCAATGCCCCTGTTGATAAAAACAGGAAATATGTCAATCCGGTGGTTTCATCCCGGGTGGCCGGAGAGTTCATGATGGTCAAAGCCGATGAGATCGAGTTGATGGATATCTCTCCCAATCAGTTGGTAAGCGTATCCGCATCTTTGATCCCTTTTCTGGAAAATGACGACGCCAACCGGGCTTTGATGGGATCAAACATGCAGCGCCAGGCGGTTCCGTTGATTGTCAGTGAGGCACCTCTGGTAGGTACGGGTATCGAGGGTGTTGTGGCTAAAGACTCGGGTGTTACCGTCGTGGCCAGGAGCGACGGTATTGTAATGGATGTGGATGCTGCCCGTATCGTCATAAAACATGATGATGCGGACGGCGAGGGTGACGGTTCCAAAATGCCGGTGAAGGTTTACAACCTTGCTAAATTTATACGCAGCAATCAGAATACATGCTTCAACCAGCGTTCCATTGTTACCAAGGGGCAGCATGTGAAAACCGGAGAAATCATTGCCGATGGACCGGCGACAGAACAGGGGGAGCTGGCTCTGGGGAAGAACATAACGGTAGCATTTATGCCCTGGGGTGGTTATAACTTTGAAGATTCGATTTTGGTCGGAGAAAGGCTGCATCGGGACGGAGTATATACATCCGTACACATTGAAGAATTTGAAATCGTTGCCAGGGATACCAAGTTAGGAAGAGAAGATATTACACGAGACATTCCCAATGTTGGTGAGGAAGCTTTAAAAGATCTGGATGAAAGCGGGATTATAAGACTGGGCGCTGAAGTAAGATCAGGAGACATTCTGGTAGGGAAAATCACACCCAAGGGGGAAACTCAGCTTTCGCCTGAAGAAAAACTTCTGCGTGCCATTTTCGGCGAAAAAGCCGGGGATGTTAAAGATACTTCTCTGCGGGTACCTCCCGGTGTCCAGGGGGTTGTTATTGATGCCAAAGTGTTCTCCAGGCGGGGTATTGAAAAGGATGAACGTTCCCGTTTGATTCAAGCAGAGGAGATCTTTAATCTTGAAAAAGATCGAGATGATCAACTTGCCGTTATTAAAAATATTGTACGCGCTAAGCTTGAGAAACTGCTGATCGGAAAAAAATGTTATACATATTTGAAGAAAGGCAAAAAAGTACTAATTCCAAAGGGCGGCAAGATAGATGCCAAGATGCTGGCCAAGATACCTATTGCCCAGCTGGAGGGTATTGTATTAAAAAACCCCAAACATACGGAAAAAGTTCACGATATTCTGGAGCAATACCGGATTCAAAACGAACTTTGCCGGCAGGAGTATGAGCAAAAGGCTATCCGCTTTGATAAAGGTGATGATCTGCCGCCGGGCGTGATTAAGATGGTCAAGGTGTATGTAGCCATGAAACGGAAATTGTCGGTGGGCGACAAGATGGCCGGTCGCCACGGCAATAAGGGCGTTGTGTCCAGAATTCTTCCCCAGGAAGATCTGCCTTATTTTGAAGATGGAACGCCGGTTGATATGGTATTAAACCCCTTGGGCGTACCTTCACGCATGAATGTCGGTCAGGTTCTGGAAATTCATTTGGGATGTGCCGCCAAAGAACTTGGCAAGCAGATCAACCGGTTGCTTGAAGAAAAGAAACTTGAAGAGCTGCGTAAAAAAATGAAGCGGATATTCTCCGAGGAGCCTGTTCAGGAGATGATCGACGAATTTGACGATAAACGCCTGTGCGAGTTTGCAGATCATTATAAGGACGGTGTTCACATGGCCACTCCGGTTTTTGACGGCGCCAAGGAGGATGAAATTAAATATCTTCTCGAGGAAGCGGGATTCCATTCGACCGCTCAGACCACGCTGTATGACGGTTGTACCGGCGAACCTTTTAAAGGAAAGATCACCGTCGGTAAAATGTATGTATTGAAACTCCATCATCTGGTTGATGACAAAATACACGCACGGTCTATTGGACCTTATTCACTGGTGACCCAGCAGCCCTTAGGCGGTAAGGCGCAGTTTGGCGG
>NZ_JAZFTO010000066.1:0-4877 GCF_036446775.1 Candidatus Desulfatibia sp. | reverse complement strand
CTCGTGCAGCCGCGGTTCTGGATTGGTGAGGGCATCCTCCGCATCACAGATCGTACGCAGCGGCTGGTAGCTTACCTCGATCAGATCGAGCGCTGCCTAGGCGGTGAACTCGTCCTTGGCAATCACGGCGGCGATTGGATCGATCACCAACGAAACGGACCTTTTCGCGGCACGGTTGAACGTAACAACTTACCGTAGAGCATGCGCGGCAAAACAATATCGTCAGCAAAGCGTGTTTGCCCCGTGACCTTTGCGGGACCATCAACGCGCTGGCGCGGCCTGCCGATGCTGCTGAACTCTTCTTTAGGACTCATGTTTCACTGCGATCGAACGGTTTGATTTCCCTGGCGCTGTGATCAGTAGCTGCCATCAATGATCTCTGTCAAAACCCCATGCGTGGCCGCAGGATGGATAAAAGCAAAATTTCTCTTATACTCAGCAAACCATCTGGGTTTCTGATCGATCAGCCTTACTTTGTTTTGCTTTAACTGTGCCAGAGATTCCTCGCAGTTATCGACGTTATAGCTGATGATCATCACGCCTTCCCCAGCTTTTTTGACAAATTTAGCCACTTCCCCTGTTCCATCAATATCTTCGATGAGCTCAATTGCCGTAGGTCCTACCATAAAGCCGGTAACTCTTATCTTTTCGGTCTCGTCAACGTAACGGTAGGCTACCTCCCAGCCAAAAGCATCAATGTAGGTTTTTTCCGCTTCTTTGACGTCGTTCACTGCGATGCAAATATGATCCAGGTAGTTGGCTTTTAGTTTTGCACTCATTTTTTGTCTCCTTCTTCCATTATCAAATGTCAGGCGCCAAAAACAGCCTGTGCCGCTTTGCCCAGGATGATATCGCGTTCCTCACGGGTAAAATTGATCTCGGTCTTTGGTTCATCAATTGCTTCTACCCAGTCGTTTACTGACCGGTAAAAAATAGGCCAAGGCGCATCCGTAGCGAACAATATTTTCCAGGGGCCGGTCCCCTCGTCGGCGGGATGCTGGTCGGCTATGGTCTGTCCATCGGGACAAACTTCCGCTGGTTCGCCATAAGCCTCATACTGGCCAGCATCTTCACCCTGCTGATCAAGTCCAGGCGCGTGAACTGACCCACCCGGCCTTCCGACTGGTTCAGATTGTATAAAGGGGAAGTTCGTGACTCCTGGGTCGAGGTGATGGAGCACACCACTGTCATCGAGGCTGTATCCACACTTGATGAAATAGCCGTGTTTGGAAATTGGGCATACGGGCGCGGTAGGTATATAGGTAAAAGCAGTCCGGATAATGGTGGCCCTGAATCTCTCTGCATATTCAGGTACTAATTTATAAATCAAGTACGGGTGCTCTGGGAATACCTTTCTGGGCTTCGATCCCTTCCTCAAGCAATTTTAAAACAACTGGTTTCTGCTCCGGGAATTTATAACCTTCATAACTCTGGCTGAACAAAAGGCGGCCGTTTTTGCCGCGCCAATAGTTGCCGGCATGGTCAAAGCACACCTTGGACGTAAAATCCAATTCTTCCATCATTAGTTTCAGTTCGATTAGTTGCTCACTGGGGGAGAGCGGTTGAAACTCCCCCCTATCGTATTCTTTAAAAAGCGGTGTGCCCGGGGAAGGGAAAAAAGGTCTGGATCGGATGTAATGGGGATTGATTTCGTTCAGTACCCGGGCTGTATTTCCGGCGTGGCTTTCCCACATGGCCTTGCCCCCCAGCCCCGGCATCCAGTATTCGGATAACTGGAACCCGGCTTCCATTGCTTTTTTACCAGCCTTGATGTGCCCTTCGGCGGTGACGCCTTTTTTGATTTTTTTCAACAGGGCCTTATCTCCAGTTTCCAAGCCGACATGCAATCTGTCCAGCCCGGCCGTGCAGATTTTCTTCAGCTCCTCTGCCGATTTTTGAGCAATTGCCTTGGACCTGGCATAGGAGGTTACGCGATTGAGCGAAGGGAAGGTTTTTCTCAGATGCGTGAGGATATCCACCAGCTGGTCGGATTTCATGATCAGGCTGTTGGCATCCTGCAAAAAAGCCGTTTTGCCGCCCGAAAGCAGCCAGTTATAGATCATCACGAATCCCGGACTGGCGTTGAGCTCCGGATTGTTGTTAATCATGGCAATGGCGGCTGCTCTGTTAATCTCACCACCGTAATCCAATTTCCACGAAAAATCTTTGAGCCCGTTGCAGATGGCAGCCATGGAATCTATATCGCTGTTTACTTCCTGCGGTGATCGCAAAGAATATTCTTCCTGTTTGTACATGCTGCAAAACGTGCATCGGTTCCAGGGGCAGTTGCGCGTAACGCGTATCAAAAGGGAGTAGCTTCCGCCCTCACTGGGCGGCCTGTACACGCCGGTTTCAAAACTGCATTTTCCGGCCGGTTCGGCAGTCATTTTATTTTCCCTAACGACGAAACAGGTGATGTAATCAGACAATGACTGGTTTTGTCCATGACAGACATCAATTAATGGGGTGGGATCTGAATCTCAAGCCAGGATTAGGCAAGGATGGAAAGCCAGGAAAAGAGAATTAATTGGATCCGACCCCAGTAAGAGGGGAATTTTTTTAGGATACTTCGATTCTAAAACCTACCTTCAGGGTTACCTGAAAGTGTCCAATTTCTCCATTTTCAATATGTCCTCTGGTTTCTACCACTTCAAACCAGTCCAGGTTTTTTATTGTTTTATTGCATTCGGCAATCGCATTTCGAATGGCTTCTTCCATGTTATTTTTGGATGAACCAACAATTTCGACTACTTTATAGGTATGGTGATCTGACATGAGTTACTCCATATTATGGTCGGTTAAATTCTCTTTGACCGGATTAGTTAAACCTCAACATTTTGCCAAAGTATAAGGCCAATTCAAGTTTCAAGTTTGGATTGCATCCATTTCGCCTCGTGCTGGGCCTGTGCTTGATATTCGCAGCCGCTGGTTCATATTTCCCCACTACGTTCCGGCTACTGGGCGCTTTAGCAGTGCGCCGGCTGCCCACACGAGCACCTGGTGGCGTTCAGTTGCAAGCGGCGGGGTTTCTGCCCCAGCTGCGGAGCAAGACGGATGGTGGAATCGGCCGCCCACCTGGTCGATCATGTATTTCCCGAAGCGCCGGTCCGGCAGTTTGTGCTGACCTTCCCGTTTCCCTTGCGCTTCCTGTTGGCAGCCCAACCCCAGGCACTGACCGAGGTGCTGGCGGTCGTTCAGCGCGGTATCTCGACGTTCCTGGTGCGGCGGGGCCGGTACATCACCCGCCCGCCAGTCGCCGCCGAGGCATCCAGAAGAAGCATTCAACAGGGTTTGAGGTGCAGGGTCAACTGGCCCAGGGAATGGTTCGGCTGCGCTTCGGGCGGTGCGCCATTGCCGGCTGCAGGGGCCGCGTTCAGCGGCCTACGAAGATGACGGTAGTTCAGGGGTTGCCTGGGCTAAAACCGGGGTCAGATTACAGCCGCAGATACTGGCCTGAATTGTGAAAAAGGCGGGTTATACTTCCTATCCACTAAGCATTCTTTGCCTCACTAAAATCAAGACTGACAGATATACCATGATCTGTTATCTCAGGATACATTTGGAGTATCTTATCCTCCAGAGCTACTTTTGTATAACCCATAGACCCTCCCCTGAATAAGTTATTAGTTATTAGTTATTAGTTATTGCGAATAACGATTTACGTATAACGAATAACATATCATGCCCACGGTGTACCTCCGTCAACAATGCTGTGTTCTTCCCACATAAACCAGTTTCCGGTGTCTGACAGAAAAAAATGTGTATTTGCAAAGATATCATAATGCTGCTGCTCTTCTTTCATAAGCTTCTCAAAAAGAGATTTCTCCTTTTCCGACTGCGCTTCCGAGGCCGCCTTTTTATAAAATTCAATACCCTTCCTCTCCATCTCCATAGCAATCTTGAATGCCTCAAGCTCATCAGTGGTTGCTTCGACCTTCTGCATCATCTCATCCTTCATTGTCTCAAAAATTGTTTTGATATTTTTCATCGGGCTAAAATCCTTTACTGCTATGTCCATTCCCTTAAATATCTGTAAAAGAATCTCAAGATGTCTTTTTTCATCCTCTAATATGGTCAGGAACATTGTTTTGCCGACAGGGTTTCTTGTCTTTCCGGATGCCTCTTGGTAGAATTTTATTGCATTTGTTTCCATCATTATAGCTATCTCAACTGGTGTCATATTCTCCTCACTGTTATCTCTAAGAGTATATTTTAACACTTGCGCCTCTTGCAAAAGTCTTTATTCGTCATTCCCGTCCCGATAAGTCGGAATTAATCGGGAATCCAGGATTTCCCCGTATCAAGTACGGGGCAGGCTCTGTGAAAATGGGACACTACGTGGGGTATCCTACTGTGGCAGGAAACCAATTCCTTATAGTTACCCACTCCCCGATCATAGTTGAGCCTGTCGGCAGGCAGGTTTCACGGGAATGACATAAATTGCTTAACTCAGGATTCATTAACTTTTTCCCTCATCTTTTTAAGGTAATTAATATGTTTGGCTTCCTGCTCCATCATCTCAATAAATACTACCTGGGCATTTGTGTCTGAAACATTCCGAGAAAGCCTTTGATAAAGATTATAAGCATTCCCTTCTATTTCCATAGCAAGTTTCAACGCTTCTTTCTCGCCGATAAAATCGTATTTTTCTATTTTAGCCTCAAGGTCTTTTACCGGAATCCCTGCTTCTGTTACCGGAGCTTCTGTCCTGTTTTTAAAGTCCTCAAAACTGTTCATTTCCCTGTTATCCTGAATTGACTGGTAAAGGAACTGTATAAAATCCATATGCTTTCCTTTGCAGCACATGTTGTTCCTGGACGGCGCTTACTCATTCAGCAAACGCGGCGCTTCAGGAGCAAGCATTCAACAGGGTTTGA
>NZ_JAZFTO010000065.1:0-3912 GCF_036446775.1 Candidatus Desulfatibia sp. | reverse complement strand
CTTGGAAAGTCTGATTGCCATTTCTGGTGAAATACCGAAACGACCATTCAACAAGGCTGAAAGCGTTTTTCTTGATACGCCAAGTCCTTTGGCTGTCTCAGTTATATTCAACCCCAAAGGTTCAATACAAAGCTCCCTTATCACTCCACCGGGATGAGGTGGGTTATGCATAGCCATTGGTTCACTCCTTAATGATAATCAAGATAATTTACATCAACGGCGTTGTTATCCTCAAATCTAAAAAGGACTTCCCTATTCATGACTCATGGCAGCCCGGGGCGTTGTTGTAACATTAAAATTTTTTAAATACACCCTTACATTCCATGCTGCGAGAACGTCATCGACTTCAGCGAAAATTTCTTTTTCCGATATCTCACGATCTGGGTATCTTTCTCTCAGCATCTTCAGTTTATTCCTTTTTTTATGTCTGCTGATTATCCCTTCAATACGAGCAGCATAGGGGACCTTGATATTGCTCTTGGCATCATGGGCAAGTTGGTAGTAAATATTTTCTCCGTAAATTATGTCAAGAAGATTACCTTTTTCAAGATAGGCGTTCATGAGGTATTCGGTATGTTGATCGGTGTTGTTGAATCCAAGGTATGCAACCTCCGACTCAAAGAGATAATGGACCATCTTTTTACCGGAAACAGCTTCTGATGCTGTACTGTCCTCAACCTGCTTCAGAACATTCAGGATGCGCATCCTTGTGCGGCGTTTATCAAAAAAGAGGTAATTGAAAAACCCGGTTAACGGTCCCACCTGGTCTGTATATTTCATTGATTTGCTGAAGCTCTCTTGTTTTTTGTCTTCCCAGAACTTTACTAGATCTTCATCATAATTGAAATATACCTTTATTGCTGTTTGATTGGGGTAATAATTTTTAGCTGGTAAAAATTCCTCCAGAGTATCCGTCATGAATTTGCGATCCCCAATATGAAATCTCTCTATCAATAAGGTCTCAATACTCTGCACCAGTTCCTTGTATTCTTTTGTGTGCTTCCCAAGAAGATTCAACAACAGCCAGCTCCATATATCCTTTCCTTCAGGTTCCGTGAATTTGAATGTTGAGGTATATCCTTTTTCCTTTTTTTCCATTCTCAAGGTGGCACTCATCTTCATTCTGACATTCAATGCACTAACCATATGGACTTCATAGGAAAGCGACACAGATTCTATTTCCTTCAAAGGATTTTCTGAAATACGGACAAGAAATGAGTCTGCCTGTTCCCTAGGTTTTTTTTCGAGGCCTCCGCTGGTGCTGCTGTTTGTAAAAGAAGGGAGATTGAACATCAAAAATCCGGCTGCTATAGATAGACCAGCATATCGCAGAAAAAATCTTCGGTTATTCATTCTCATTTTTCGATTCCTGCCATATCATGGCTGCTCGATAGGTATTTGACCCGGTATTCATCCATAAATGGCGCCTGGTTCAGGAGCAGGAAATATTTCATTATTCAATAATCTCCAGGACTATACGTTTTTTTTCCTTGCCAGAAGCAGCGCTTAATATAGTCCGTATGGCTTGAACATTCCGGCCCTTTTTCCCGATAACCTTCCCAATATCCTCTTTAGCCACTTTAAGTTCTAATACCGAAACATGTTCACCCTTTACTTCTGAAATCTCTACCTGTTCCGGATGGTCAACCAATGCCTTTACAATGCGCTTGATTAGGTCTTTCATAGCTATAACTCTCTTGTCAGCAATTAGTAATTAAGAGCATCTATTAGATCCGGAATTCGTTGGGGAGATGATATTCTGCGCTTGGTTAAAAAATAACATAAGGGGCAATGGAATTGCAATTGTTTAATTTTTGGCGAAGGGTTAAAAGATTTGTTCAGCCTTGATGCAAGATTCCTTATTGATTTTTCCGGCCTCATTTGTCGGTATCAGACTCAATTACCCATCTTTCAGCCTTATCAAACTCCCTGAAGACTTGAATTTTTCTCGGCAGGTCATACCCCATCGCCTCATACATTCTCGATACCCCATATTCCAAATCGCGGGAAGCAACCAACGCTACTTTATAGCCTGTTCCACGGCTTTCAGTAGATTTTTCTATATAATCTATTATCTGCTGAATGTTTTGCTCAGAGAGTTTAGATGCATCAGCATTTCGTAAATCCCATATAACAGGCATGTTTTTCTGAAAATCTGGATTCCTGATTGATGCTTCAAAAGAAGATTTGATATCTTCAAAATCAAATTTTTCCGTTATCTTGCGGATAATCACCCTGGTTTCTTTATTGATTAATGTTTCAATCGGCATAACATCACCCCAATTTTTCTATTTACATAAGTTTGAAAAAAACACATTTCGCTTGCTCTCGCCCGCATTTCATATACTCTCAGCAATTCTGTAAATGTGAAGCCATTTTTATAAAAAGCGCTTTAGCGTGCACTTTTCTTTACCCCTTCATCCACCTGTTCCTTCTTGAACTTCCAGAGACTGCCAAAGCGATAAGCTGGTAACTTCTTTGTATCGATCCATTTATAAACCGTCTCGCGACTGCTGCCCAGGTATGCACAGATATCATCACATTGAAAAAAAGTTCGATTCGTGAGATAAACTTAGCATAGATAGCGAAAACATCAATAGCAAGTTTGACCCGACTCGTAAGAAATCCGGGCAAATAACTTTTGAACTGCAACAGCGAGCCCCAGTGAAATAGGCTTTGCATTTCACGGGGCCGGCTACATTCCCCGTCCTGTTTTTAGTCCCGCTAAAAGCGGGACAGGGAGCTTCAATGCCAAAGGAGTAACCCATGAAGTTTGTCATCATCGGCGGAGACGCTGCCGGCATGAGTGCCGCCAGCAGAGCCAAAAGAAACCGGCCGGATATGGAAATCACTGTTTTGGAAAAAACCGTGGACGTTGCCTACAGCGCTTGCGGAATGCCGTATAATATCGCCGATCCCGACCGGGACATTGACGATCTGGTGGTGCGGTCGGCGTCAGTTTTCCGGAAAAAACAGGGTATCAATCTGCTGACAGGACATTGCGTTGATGCGGTTGATGTCAGCGCCAAAACCGTTTTCGGATCGACCCTTGAAAACGACTCATTCGAACTTCCCTATGACCGACTGCTTATAGCCACCGGTGCTTCAGCAATGGTGCCGGATCTTCCCGGTTTTGACCTGCCGGGAGTTCTGACCTTAAAGAGCCTTAACGATGGGAGAACCATCAAACATTTTTTAGCGTCGAACAATGTTCAAAAAGTGGTGATCGTCGGCATGGGCTATATCGGCTTGGAAATGGCCGAAGCGTTACGCACAAGAAAAATAGATGTGGATATGGTCGACCTTATGTCTCGAACGCTTCCATGGATAGAACCTTCCATGGCCGAGGTCGTTGAAGAGGAACTTAGTTTACACGACATCGGTTTTTACCTCGGACAAGAGGTAAAACGAATAGAAAAAAATGAACCGGGGCTGAGCGTTGTTTGTGAAAATCTTACACTCAGTGGAGATATGGTACTGGTCGCCATCGGCATTCGGCCCAATAGTCAGTTGGCAGTGGAAGCCGGATTGGATTTAGGGCCGCAGTACTCCCTTGCCGTCGATCGAATGATGCAGACTTCCGATCCCAACATTTATGCTGCCGGCGACTGCGCCGACGCATTTCATATTGTCACCGGCCGGAAAACTTGGATTCCCCTGGCGTTAAGGGCCAACGGAGCCGGTTGGGCGGTTGCCGATAAAGCGTCCGGTCGTCTTCTTGGCGTTCAGATGGTCGCAAAGGAAGGCGCCGCCCACCGCATCGATGCCCCGGCTGTGGCCCTTCACGGCCACATGACGGTGGAACAGTTCAGCCAGTCGGACTTGGCTTACGCGCCGCCGTTTGGTCCCGTGTGGGACCCGCTGTTGATCGCAGCGAATCAGCTTATAAAGCAATTATAGAGGAGAGAAGCC
>NZ_JAZFTO010000064.1:0-10292 GCF_036446775.1 Candidatus Desulfatibia sp. | reverse complement strand
CTGCTCGGCGTTCTCTCTCCGAGGCGTAGGGCTCTACCCTCCGGCCTGTAAGCCCTACGGGCTGGAAGCGGAGCCGGAGGCCGCGGGTTTCCGGCTGCGGCGTACAGGCGTACGCCTTCCTGTCCCGCTTTGCGGGGACCGTAAACCCTTGTTTGTCCCGCCATAGCCCTTTTCTAAGGGCGACGGCGGATGCGGCCTTGATCAGGACAAAAATTGCTCATTTCTGAATTGGACACCCATCGTGTTCATTTTGGATTCGTGGATGGCCACTAATTGTCGCTCAAAGGGCGGTAAAGCCACTCGCCGCAGACAGCACCTCAGCCTTCATGCCGGCAGGTGCAAACCTGGCGAGTGCCGGATATTTTTTCCACTAATACCATTCTTCCGTAAATTTGAATATGTTTGCTCCATAGATTTGAAGCTCCCTGCAGTCCCGCCCCGGCGGGACAGGGAATGCGCTCGCTGCTGCAGTTCAAAATAACTGTTCTTATCTGACTATACTCAAGAAACATGCCAGGATCTGATAATTTTGTTGAGAAGTTGCAACTTATATCGTTTGCTTAAAACGTTGACGGCATTGTTGACATGAGTCCTTATTTTAATGGGTCTCCAGCTACTTTAAAATTTTACAGCGGCAGATCGTATTATATTATCGAATTCGCCGGCCGTACACTTCAGTTTGTAGCGGCATTAAAAGATGCACAAAAAAATGTGCATCGTGCACAATTTTCTGTGCATCTTTTTTATTGGCGCATTGATTGACGGACCTGAAATTTTATGTTGATATGATTTTTAATGAATTTCAGGGATGTAATAACCTGAATATTTTCTAAGCAATACCGCCAGGACCTGTAATTTAAATCGAAATCTAAACCTCTAACCGTATCTAAACGAAAATGATGGCATGTAGATTGCGAGCTAAACATATATTATATATTACAGCTTTAGGGGCTGTTTAAACCAGAGCATAGCCCGCATTTCTCAGGAAAAATCCGGGCTAGAGTTGCTCTATTACAGTACAGTAGCGGTTCTGTACTTGGCGACCCTGGGGCTTTGCATTATCAGATAATACGGCAACTTGCAAACAGAAAGAGCATATTATGAACAGAGATGACAGGAGTACGATTCTGGTTGTTGATGATGAACATGGTGTTCGCCAGTCATTTAACATGGTGTTAAAAGATGAATACAATGTCCTGCTGGCAGGCACAGGGGAGGAAATGACTAAAATTTTTATTAAAAATTCAGTAAATTTGGTTTTATTAGACATCCTTTTGCCGGACAGCAACGGTCTTGACCTCTTGGCGAATCTCATGGAAACCGATCCGAACGTGGAAATTATCATGGTAACCGCTGTTAACGACGTCCAGGCAGCAGTGAAGGCGATTAAGCTGGGCGCTTATGAATACATCATAAAGCCTTTTGTGGTGGATGACGTTTTGACTTTGATCAAACGAGCATTGGAAAAACGGAGTTTAAAAAAGGAGGTTGCTTATCTTAGAAATGCACTCGAAAAATATCACCCTTTTGAAGCGATGGTCGGTCAAGATAAAAAGATGCGCAAAATTTTCGATCTGATATCAACGATCTCGCAAAGCGACGGTACGGTCCTTATACAAGGGGAGAGCGGCACCGGCAAAGAACTGGTCGCAAGAGCCATGCATAACCGGGGGCCGCGGAAAAACAATCCGTTCGTGGTGATCAATTGTGCCGCCATCCCGGCAACGCTGATGGAGAGTGAAATCTTCGGCTATAACAGGGGCGCATTTACCGGGGCCAACAGTACCAGTATCGGCAAACTTGAAATTGCCGATACTGGTACCGTTTTTCTGGATGATATCGATTCTTTGGATATCAATATGCAGGCTAAATTGCTAAGAATTATCCAGGAGAAGGAATTTGAAAGGCTGGGAAGCAACAAGATAATCAAGGCGGATATCAGATTTGTAGCGGCCTCCAATAAAGATATCAACATTATGATATCTCAAGACAAATTTCGCGAAGATCTTTTTTATCGCCTCAATGTTTTCCCCATCAAGCTGCCGCCTTTAAGAGCAAGAAAAGGCGATATTCCATTATTGCTGAATCACTTTATAAAGTTGAATGCCCAAAATAGCGGGAAGCCTCCCAAAATAATCTCCGAGAAGGCCATGAAAGTATTAATAGACTATCATTGGCCTGGAAATGTAAGAGAACTTCAAAACCTGGTGGAACGTTTGTGTACCATTACCATGGATTCTGTCATTCGCCTTGAAGATATTTCCCCTAATAATGTGAATAAAACTGAAATTAAGGATATGACGCTAAAAGAAGCCGTGGGTGTCTTTGAAAAGGGGTACATCGCGGAAACACTGGAGAGTGTGAGCTGGAATCGAAAAAAAGCGGCCGAGAAACTTGGCATTCATCGTAACACCCTTTTGGCCAAAACTACTGAATTGGGGCTGAATTCATTGAAATGATACAATTATATGTTTGATATGTTAATTTTTTAACTTTTGTGTCAAGTTTTCGTATGGCTCCTTTATTCATAGTTGAAGCAGATACTGGATGCTTGACACTGGATACTGGATGACAAAAGGACAAATCCCTTACGCTCCAAGACTCCCCGTTCGACTGAGGACTGCCGGTAGCTTCAAATCTTTTTCATTAATCCTTGACATGAATTTGTAAGTTGTTTATATATTTCCCCTTAAACGTAGCTTGCCCGGCGAGATACCAAAGCGGTTTTGGCTATTAGCTATTGTTTTTAAAATGGATTTAGTTGTCGCAACCTAAGCAGAAATTGAAAAATTCAGGAGCGCTCTAAAAGCATGAGGCTGAATAGCATATTGGCGCGACGAAAAGCCGCTATTATCAAGAAGTGGTTTACCTTGGTGATTGAGACCTATCCTTCCGATACCGGCAAATTTCTAAAAAATCAGAAAGATCCTTTTGCCAACCCTGTGGGCCGAACCATATCAAGGGGTTTGGAGGCGCTGTTCGACGAACTCCTAGGTGATATGGATTATGAAACCATAACAACCTTCCTTGATCCGATCATCAGGATCAGGGCTGTTCAAAGTTTCTCCCCGGCACGAGCCATTGGTTTTATTTTTTTCTTAAAAAACGCCATTCGAGAAAATTTACACAATAAGATTACCCAAGAACAGATTGCCGATGAGCTGCTTGTTTTTGAAACCAAGATTGATGAACTAAGTCTGATTGCTTTTAACCTTTACATGCAATGCAGAGAAAAAATTTACGAACTCAAAGCCCATGAGATGCGAAACAGAACACTCAAGGCCTTTGAGAGAGCGGGTTTGGTGAGTGAAACGCCGGAGGTCGAGCCGGTTCTTAAACCTATAAATATTACAAAGGAGGCTCCCAACAACTACTAAATTTGCGCAAATTCAGCAGCACATTCCGGCTGTATGAAAAGATTTTGGGCGGATTTGAAAATGTTGCATGAGGCCCTAGAAGTGAGGTAATAGTAGAATGAATATCAGTTACTTGTATTCCCTCATAGCGGTTATCGTACTTGCTCTGTTCGCCTACGGGGGCTCTCAATTAGGTGGGGGTGAGGCTCTTTTCGGGCTTATCATTCCGTTTCTGGCCGGTGTCACTTTCGTTGTAGGCTTTATCTATCGCGTCATAGACTGGTCGCGTTCGCCGGTACCCTTTCGGATTCCCACAACCTGCGGCCAACAGAAATCTCTTCCCTGGATCGAGTCAGCCTGGATTGAAAATCCCACTACCACCGGCGGTGTTATTGTGCGCATGATTCTGGAAATCGTTCTTTTCCGATCACTATTCCGCAATACCAAGTGTGAGATTAGAGAGGGAGATAAGCTTGCCTACCGGTGGGAGATATGGCTGTGGGCCGGCTCCCTGGCATTTCACTGGGCGTTTTTTACCGTGATAGTCAGGCACCTGCGGTTTTTTATGGAACCGGTCCCCGTAGGGCTCCGGGTTTTGGAGAAATTGGACGGATTTCTGCAAATCGGTCTGCCGGGGCTGTTGCTTTCCGGCGTCGTTCTTCTGGCTGCCGCAACTTTTTTGTTTTTAAGAAGAATATTTACACCACATGTGCGCTATATTTCCCTGGCTTCGGACTATTTCCCCCTCTTTCTGATTATGGGCATCGCCTTTACCGGCATCCTGATGCGCTATTTTACCAAAGTGGAAATTGTGAACGTAAAAGAGTTCACCATGGGATTGGTCACGCTAAGACCGCACATTCCCAATGGTATCGGCGGCATTTTCTATGTCCATCTGTTTTTGGTCAGCGTGCTGCTGGCCTATTTCCCCTTCAGCAAGCTCATGCATCTGGGTGGAATTTTTATGAGCCCCACGAGAAATCTGACTACCGACAGCCGTGCTAAGAGGCACATCAACCCGTGGAACTTTCCTGTGAAGGTCCATACCTACGAACATTATGAAGATGAATTCAGGGAAAAAATGGTAGAGGTTGGTCTGCCGGTAGATAAAATGTTAGAAGCCCAAGCGCCCGAGGAGCCAGAGGAAAAGGAGTAAAGAATGTCAGAGGATCTAACCCCGGAAGAACTGTTGTCCAGCATAGCGCCCAAACCTCCGGAAGCGGGCTGGATGGATACCCCTGTCGACATCAAAAAAGGTACCTATTGCTACGCTGCAAAACCTGCCAGCGTTGAATACCTCGGTCTTCCCCACGCCCGGCAGTGGAATCCGGCCGAGGAAGACTGGAACCTGCCTGAAAACTGGAAGGAAATCATCACCCAAGGTTTCAGGGAGCGGCTGGACCGTTTTCGCTCCGTTAAAGTCTTTATGGACATCTGTGTGCGCTGCGGGGCCTGTGCCGACAAATGCCATTTCTTTATCGGAACCGGTGATCCCAAGAACATGCCGGTGCTGCGGGCCGAACTTTTACGTTCGGTGTACCGCAACGATTTTACGGCTGCCGGCAAGATTATCGGATCTATCAGCAAGAACTTTAAAAAAATGGTCGGCGCCCGGGAACTGACCGTAGATGTGTTGAAAGAATGGTGGTACTATCTTTTTCAGTGCACCGAATGCCGGCGCTGCTCGGTCTTCTGCCCTTATGGTATCGACACGGCCGAAATTACCATCATGGGCCGGGAGTTGCTGAATCTTATCGGCCTCAATATTGACTGGATCGCCACGCCGGTAGCCAATTGCTACCGCACCGGGAATCATCTTGGCATTCAGCCCCACGCCTACATGGATATGATCGACTTTTTCACCGATGAAATCGAAGAAATCACCGGTATCAAGGTAGAGCCCAGCTTCATGAAAAAAGGCGCCGACATCCTTTTTATCACTCCTTCAGGTGATGTGTTTGCCGATCCCGGAACCTTTACCTGCATGGGATACATGATGCTCTTTCACTACCTGAAGGAGCAATACGGTTTAGATATCACCTGGAGCACGTATGCGTCCGAGGGCGGTAACTTTGGATTTTTTACCTCCCACGAGACCATGAAAAGGCTCAACTCCAAAATGTACGCCGAAGCCAAAAGACTGGGCGTTAAATGGATCCTGGGCGGCGAATGCGGTCACATGTGGCGCATCGTTCACCAGTACATGGACACTATGAACGGTCCGCCCGACTTTCTGGAAGTACCGGTTTCCCCTGTAACCGGTACTGTCTTCGAAAACGCCAAAGCAACCAAGATGGTGCATATTGCCGAGTTCATCGCCGACCTTATCAAACACGATAAACTTGAGCTGGACCCCAGTCGCAATGACCATTTAACGGTTACCTTTCACGATTCCTGCAACACTGCCCGCGGCATGGGTCTGTTTGAAGAGCCGCGCTATGTAATCAAAAACGTCTGCAACAATTATTACGAGATGCCGGCAAATACCATTCGGGAACAGACATTCTGCTGCGGCAGCGGCTCCGGTCTGAATGCCGGCGAAAACATGGATCTTAGGATGCAGGGAGGCCTGCCCAGAGCCAATGCGGTCAAATATGTGCACGAAAAACACGGCGTGAATATGCTGGGCTGCGTGTGTGCCATCGACCGGGCGGCCTTAACGACACTCATGGAATACTGGGTCCCCGATGTGGAAGTTACCGGCATGACCGAGCTGGTGGCCAATGCCATGATCCTGCCCGGAGAGCAAAAGAGAACGATGAACCTGCGCAGCGAGGAGTTGCCGGGAATGGAGGAGGAGGATGCCGAAGAAGAAGATGTATGACCAGGGGAAAGTTTTTGCCGGCCTAGCGATTTTTGTGGTCCTGCTGTCCTTTCCTTTCTGGTACAACCTTGGCAAGGCCGCTCCGGCACCCGTACTAAAACTGAGTGACAAAGCCAAAGCTGCCAAAGAGTGCGTCGAGTCCAAAGCATACATGACTGCGAATCATATGCAGCTTCTTAGTCAATGGAGAGATACGGTTGTACGCAATGCCCAGAGAGTTTATGTAAACAGCAGCGGAAAGAAATTTGAAATGAGTCTTTCCAATACCTGCCTGGATTGCCACTCCGAAAAGGCCGAATTTTGTGACAAGTGCCACAATTATGTTGGGGTAACCCCTTACTGCTGGGATTGCCACGTTGATCCAAAGGAGGCCCTGTGATGGAAAGCAGCAGAAGAACCTTCTTGAAACTAGCTGGAATTTCAGCGTTGGGCCTGGGAGCCAAGCCTGCGCTGGATGCTTTGGCCGTATCCGGTGGTAAGCAGAACAAACCTATGGTCATGCAAGGTGAAGATGCCCTGAAAGCCAAACGATGGGCCCTGGTCATCGACACCCGCAAATTTGAGTCTGAAGAAGACCTGGAACCGATGATTGAGGTCTGCCACAAGATCCATAATGTTCCCGAATTAGAAAATAAGCGACATGAGATCAAGTGGATCTGGACGGAAGAATTCAAACATATCTTTTACACGCAGACCCATGCGTTCCTCAATGACAGGGTCAAGCAGTTGCCCTTTCTAACACTTTGTAATCATTGCGAAAAACCTGCATGCGTCCGGGTTTGTCCGACAAAGGCAACCTTTAAGCGCGAAGACGGTATTGTAATGATGGACTTTCATCGCTGCATCGGTTGCCGCTACTGTATGGCGGCCTGCCCCTACGGATCCAGAAGCTTCAATTTCAGGGATCCGCGTCCCTTTATCAGGGAGACCAACTTAAAATTCCCCACCCGCACGAAAGGGGTTGTTGAAAAGTGCAACTTCTGTGCTGAAAGATTGGCCGTAGGAAAAGTACCCGCATGTGTGGAGCTATCCAAGGGTGCACTGACCTTCGGTGACCTTGAAGATTCAAAATCAAAAGTCAGAGAACTGTTAAGTTCCAATTTTGCAATTCGTCGTAAACCGGCCCTGGGTGCGGGGCCATCAGTTTTTTATATTGTATGAGGTGGTTATGCTTGAAAAGGCGCTCAAAGGAAGCAAACAATATTATGGATGGATAGCGGCCCTGCTGGCCGTTATCGGCGTAGGGTTTGTCTTTTATCTGCGGCAGTTTCAATTCGGCCTGGGTATTACGGGCCTGAGCAGGGATGTATCGTGGGGGTTTTACATTGCCCAGTTCACATTCCTTGTCGGTGTGGCAGCATCAGCGGTGATGGTGGTTCTGCCCTACTACCTGCACGATTATAAAGCATTCGGCAGGATTACGATCCTGGGAGAATTTCTGGCGGTCGCTGCGGTAATCATGTGTCTTTTGTTTATCTTTGTGGATCTTGGTCAGCCCACGCGGGTCTTCAACGTCCTTTTGTATCCGACCCCCAGTTCGATTCTTTTCTGGGACATGATCGTTTTAAACGGATACCTTTTTTTAAACATTATTATCGGCTGGAACGTGCTTGAAGCCGAGCGCAACAATGTTGCCCCGGCTCCCTGGCTAAAACCGCTTATTTATCTTTCAATTCCTTTAGCCGTCAGTATCCATACCATTACAGCCTTTCTTTACAGCGGTCTGCCGGGCAGGAGTTTCTGGCTGACCGCCATTCTGGCACCGCGCTTTCTCTCGTCAGCGTTTGCCTCCGGTCCGGCCTTTTTGATCCTGCTGTGCTTTATTGTCAGAAAGTTTACCAAATTTGATCCGGGCAGGGAACAAATCCAATCGCTGGCCAAGATCGTGGCCTACGCCATTTGCATCAATGTGTTCTTCTTTTTGTGTGAGGTTTTTGTGGTGTTCTACAGCAGGATTCCCGAACATATGGATCATTACAAGTACCTCTTTTCAGGTCTGCACGGGTATAGTGCCCTGGTACCCTGGATGTGGTCCTCTATGATACTTATGGTAGTGGGGATTATTTTACTGGTCAATCCGGTTACCCGCAAGAATGAGACCACTCTGATTGCCGCCTGCATCGTCGTCTTTGTGGGCACCTGGATCGACAAGGGCCTGGGAATGATCTCGGGCGGCTTTGTCCCCAATCCCCTTCAGCATGTGACTGAATATGTTCCTACCATTCCTGAACTTGCAATTTCCATCGGGGTATGGGCCACCGGCTTGCTGGTTCTGACGGCCTTGTTCAAAATCGCTGTTGGAATAAAAGAAGAAGTCTCGGGAGTATCGTAAACGATTTTAAAAATTTAACACCAAAAGGGGCATCTGCAAAGATGCCCCTTTTTTCATGCTTGCTTAGGGTTCGCGTAAAAGCGAACATTGCCAGGCCGATAAGAGTATGTTGATGGAAAAGGATAGGCAAGTTGTCCGTAGCATGGGACAGCGGCAGCGATTTGCCCTTGATGATCGGCAATATATTAATCAAATTAGCCCATGCTGAATATTTATATATTGATATAATTATAAATATATGATATAAGATCGGCAATAATGATCGGCAAAATGCCAATATTGCAAATGCACAACAAAACCTATCACATAACCCCGTTTATGCCCCGCAAAGAAACGGATATGTTGAACCGTTCTCTAGAGATTCTTGAACGGTCAGCGGCCCTGGTGGGCAAGCTTAACCCCATCACCATGCAGGGCCTGACTGATTTGCTGCGTATCACCAATACATACTATTCTAACCTGATTGAAGATCATAAAACCCATCCGATTGATATTGAACGGGCCCTGGCCGAAAATTATGATCGAGATCCGGCCAAGCGCGATCTTCAGATTGAAGCCAGGGTGCATCTGGAACTGGAACGTGACCTTGACCTCCAAATCGCATCTGAACCAGTTCGCCCGACCGCACCGGACTTTATTTGCTCTATTCATCGTCGCTTTTACGGACAGCTGCCCGACCGGTTCAAGATGCTTTCCGATTCAGACGGCAAAGAGCATGTGACTGTTGTGCCGGGTAGGTTCCGGCCTCACCATGTCGAGGTCGGTAACCTGGTACCACCGGACCCGGACGCCATTGAAATGTTCATGGCCGAATTTGACCGCCGGTATGACCTTGAGCGATTTGGTCGAACCGAAAAACTACCGGCCATTGCTGCTGCGCATCATCGGCTGCTGTGGATTCATCCTTTTCCTGACGGCAACGGCAGGGTGGCCCGGCTGTTTACCGGCGCATGCATGAAAGTGTCTGAGATTAGCGGCTACGGTCTCTGGTCGATTAACCGGGGTTTTGCCCGATTCAAGCAGGAATATATGGCTGCCTTGGCCACCGCAGATGCCAAGCGCCAAGGGGATTTGGACGGCCGCGGCCATCTTTCCGAAAAAGGCCTTAACCGGTTTTGCCGGTTTTTTTTAGACACCTGTTTGGATCAAATTCAGTTCATGGACAACCTGCTCGATCTTTCTAATCTGCTTGCGCGCATCGAGCAATACATCCGATTGCGGTCCAATCGATTGATACCCGGTGCTGAACCGATTAGACCCGAAGCCTTGTATCTGATCAAAGAAGCATTTACCTTCGGAAATTTTGCCCGCGGGCAGGTTACCCGAATTACGGGACTGAAAGAAAGAACTGCCCGAAAATTGCTTTCTCAAATGATCAATGAAGGAATGTTGGTATCCGATACCCCCAAAGGCCCCGTGAGGATGAATTTTAGTGCTCAGTTGCTACCCTACTGGTTCCCTGAACTATAGTCAGTACCTGGGAAACCATTGACCGCTGAATACAGGCGCCTGATAAGAACGGGGTCACATCTTGATTAGTGATTATGGTTTATATATTATATTATTTCAAGAGGTTATATTGATAGCGCAGATGGTTTAGTGATGATATTAATCACAAATCAAGATGTGACCCCGTTTATTATTGAACAATAATAGCCGGATGTTACGATCAATTGACAGGGATCAATAAAAATTCGGATGAACAGCCGATTCCTACTCTTGCTCATCCGAAGCAGGAGGTGGCGCTTTCTTTTTTTCTTTCTTTTCCTTCTTTGCGGGA
>NZ_JAZFTO010000063.1:0-2134 GCF_036446775.1 Candidatus Desulfatibia sp. | reverse complement strand
ATGAAAAGAAGTCCGGCACACCGTATTTTGCAAGCAAATAGTTCACCTGATCGGCAACCCGGGCTGTATCTTCAGAACGAAAACTCTGATCAATCAATTTGGTCAACACAACTTTATCCATGGGATGTGTCATCAGGCGTTACATCTGCATGGCAATCCCTTTCTCTTCTGCGTTCAAAAGCTCATTGGCCCGCTTCTGCCAGGTTGCGGCCAGCGCAGCGGCTTCTTCTACAATCGTGTCATTGTGCGGTATCTTCATGAACAATTCCTCAATCGGCCGGCTATAGCGGTTCTCAAAAATACGTTCCGTTTCCGGCGGCTTACTGAAAATTTGTAAAGTTAACGGTTCAATCGGAACATTATTATGAGAATCGCTATAACTAATTATAACCTTGAGAAGAGGACATGGCAAGCGTGAAAAGAGAGAGATTTTTTATCACGCCTGTCCGCCGTACAAGACTTTGGCAGGCGGGAAAGTCCGAAATTAAAAAAACACGAAATATTGAATCCTTCAAGATAGTCTATGCAAGATTCAGGTAATACGATTTTATCCGCAGTAGGCGATACACTTGATCTCCACTACGGCGCCCTTGGGAAGCGCCCGCACCTCCACCACGGCCCTGGCCGGGCGGTGGTCCGTAAAATATTCGGCATAGATTGCATTGAACGCGGCAAAATTTGTCATGTCGGTCAGAAACACATCGACGGCGGTCACATCTTTTAAACTGCAACCTGCGGCCTGCACGATCTGCCGCAGGTTCTCCAGGGCCTGGCGGGCCTGGGAAGCGCAATCAGGGCCTGTGAGCTCCCCTGTTTCAGGGTCCATTCCTAATTGACCGCTGACAAACAACCAGGAAGCAATTGCTATCCCCTGGGAATACGGTCCAATGGCCGCTGGGGCCTGATCGGTTTGAACGACTCTGGTATCCATGGCAACAACTCCTTGAACTCGAACAAAAATTTACATTTTTCAAAGGTCTCAAATTCCTAGGGCAAGGGCGATTCAGGCCGACTTCATGGCCTTTAAATTTTTGGCATCCTACAAGATTTTGGTTTTTTATGTCAAACTGTTTTTTATCCTGCATATTTCCACAGCAATTAATACCTGCGTGAGGCGATGTTTTGACTTTCCTTTGCTAACTTAGTATAAACGGAATATGATTTTTCAGGAAAGACCGCTATGAAACGATTTTCAAAAATTTTAGCTTTGCTTTTATGCGGCGTTTTCTTTGCGTGCGTAGGTGGAAACTCCGCTCCACAACGGCCTAAGCACCTAACCGCCGGCATGGAAGTACTATCCGAAGGGATTGCTATATATAGCAAGGGGTGTTACCAGCGCTCTTTAGAATACTTTTTCAGGGCGCACGAGTTGTTCTCCGCATCCGATCAACTAAATGGTGTTGCCATGAGCCTCAACAACATCGGCAACATTTACAGAATCATGGGCAACATTGATAGTGCTGTTCTTTTTTTTGATGAATCTTTAGGTATCTATACTGATATCGCAGATCATAAAGGAGTTGTCCAAATTCTATCAAACAAGGCGGCCGTATTAATTCAAGGCGGCCGGCTGGAAGAAGCTGACAAGGTGTTGAGCACGGCTGAAGACATGGCCCTGAAAAACAAACTGGTTTATAATCCGCTTTCAACTAACCGGGGCATCCTTTTTACCAAACAAAAGGATTACAATCGTGCTGAAAAGCTGCTGGAAACAATGCTTGCCAAAGCTGATCGGGCTAACTTAGCTGAGTTTTCAACCGTAAACTTTGCTTTTGGAAAGCTGATGTTTGAAACCGGGCGCAATGAAGAGGCGGTTGAATTCTTTGAAACAGCGCTGGCTGTTGATCGTACAGCTGGATTCTACAAAGGTATTGCCGATGATCTGGCGGCCATTGGTTCGGCTTATTTGAGCCTGGAGAAAAACGAACTTGCTGCGGATTTCTTTAAGCGCAGTATCAAGATTTACGCCCTTATCGAGAACGGTAAAAAAGTCGAAGACATACTGGAAAAATTAGAAAATATATCAAAAACGAGTGGGATTGATATCAGGGTAACATTACATTTTGTAAACCTATGGATCGAAGGGGAAACCCTAGAAAGTCCCTGCCGATAAAAAAACCACCAGGCCGCGAAC
>NZ_JAZFTO010000062.1:0-3231 GCF_036446775.1 Candidatus Desulfatibia sp. | reverse complement strand
AAGGGCGTCAAACGAGATCCGGCCACTTTCTACGATGCGGCCAGCATGCTGGGCCAGTTTAAACAGCACCTGATATCCCAGGAAGAGGGTGAGGTTCCGGAGTTTATTCAAGTCAACGAGACGGTATCCATTTTCAGGTGGCTCCGCAACCAATACTTGGCCGGCTACCGTGACTCCATGCCGACGGAAGAGGAGGTTGAACGCCTGATCAAGGAGCAATACGGGGAATAACAACACAGAGTTCCAGTGAAATTATATACAGGGGGCTTCGGCCCCCTGTTTTATTTCCAATTTTACTTAAGTTACAACGTTTAATCTTTTTGCGAGCCGCCGGTGCTCTTGGGGTGTAATCCATTCCACCTGCAAGTAATTCAGGATTTGAGCCTCCGCAAAACCGATTCTTCGGGCTTCTTTTACTGCAAGCGCAAAAGCATCTATTTCCGTAGGCCGATCGACATAGGCTTTGGTCTTGTCATACAGGTCGAGGCCATCCCGCTGCTGTCTGACATGTACAAGTTCATGAATGATGTCAAGGTACAGTATTTCGGGGTCGGATTGTTGTAGATGGCTGAGGCCGATGGTTATGGACCCGTCCTGGTTATCGACGGACATTTCGTGACGTCGGCTGATTATGATAACATTTGTGTTGGCAATGACATCCTCGATTTCCTGTTTGCTTCGAAAAATTTCCGCAAGGATCGGTTTTGCTCTAATTTCGGGGAATATATCGGCTATTTTATACTGACCGGGTGTTAACCGGCGGTTTATTTGAATCATGGTTACCCCGGGTTTTATTTTTTCAAGTAAGGTTTCGGCTGTATCCATCCGTCCGTATCGCCGTCATAAAACCATTTGTCCGGAAACCCCCGGCGTCTTAGAAAAGTAGGGCTTTCCGCCCAGCCGATCAGATCCTTGTATGCCTGGTGTACTTTTCTGAAGGTAGCTGTATCTCCGCCTATATCGGGGTGATGCTTTTTAACTTGAAGCCGGTAAGCACTTTTTATTTTCTTTTCAAGCTCCGGGGAGTCCAAGTCCGACTTGCCTAACTTCAGGTGCGTTAATGCTGCACCTTTTACGGCGGGAACCTTGGTTTCAAGCGGTATAATAAAACCTTCCGGATAGCCGTTGCGTACAGCCTGATTATATATGTGCCGATTTGCGAGGTAATGTTTATGCGTTCGTTTTTTTTCAGCCCACCATTCATTCCCTAACAAATCAGACATGCGGCAGTAATCTTCGGCTGGCTTATTGTCGTTGGAACGCGGATAAATAAAGCTTAATATCTCCCTTGACAGGTAGGGGAGGATGTCCATGATGATAATTTTTTCAGTAAAATAAAAGGTGGCATAGCGCGTATTCAACGCCTTTAGCAAACCTGTTCTTATCCCCAGCGTGTAGAGTAGTTTTTGCCGGCAATCTATGGAACAATACCTGCGCCTGCACATGTTTTCAATAGTTCCGCAAGACAGGCATTTTTTTTGTTTTGGGCCTCTGCCGGCCGTAATATTTTTAGGGATCCGATTTTTCATAATTCTAAAACAGTGCTTTTACCTCCATTGAGGTATTATTTTGCTACGGCTTAATGTATCCCCACTCCACCAGGCGCTTGTAAGCATGCTGGGCCTGTTTACCCCGATTAACAGCTTGAAGATATTGATAGTATTCATTGGCGGCCGGCTCGATACGCTGCATACCCTCTAAGGAAAATCCTTTAAAGAAGGTTGTGTTGGGGTTGCCGGGCAGCAGTTTGTCGTAATCGGCGAATTCCTGATAGGCAGCATCGAAATTCTTTGTGCGCAGATTCGCAAATCCTAAAAGATGACGGGCCTGGGCTTCCCGGGGATAGATTGCTTTGGCTTTTTCGGCGAAGCGTTTGGCTTCAGCATCTTTTTTCTGGGCCAGCAGGCACTTGGACATCATCAGGAGCCCGGCATAATCGTCGGGAACCTGTTTTAAAGCTTTTTTAAAATGTTTTTGGGCGTCGTTGTATTTTCCCTTGGCCATGGCACTTTCGCCTTTTTGCAGGGCATCAATGGCCCCTTTTATCGCGCGCAGTCCGGCGGTATGGTCCATATAGCGATCACGGTGCCAAGGAAGTTTTTTTGTGGTCCGGGATTGAGTCTGCACGGCGTTGACGGCAGTTTGGTAACGTTCATCACTCATGGGGTGCGTTGCGAACATTAACTCAATGGCGCTGGGTTTACGTTTGGACAGGCTCCTCAGTATGTCCATCAGCCCCACAAATCCTTGGGCATTATAACCGGTACTAGTCATATACTCCAGACCCAGTGCATCGGCTTCACGTTCGTTGTCCCGGCTGTATGCAGCCAGCAGAGCGCCGGCTCCGACCATTCCCAGACGAGAGGCCAGCTTGCCTAACGCCGCGCTCCGGGTTCCCGCAACGGCCGAGATTCCGCCGACAAGGGCGTTTGTAAGGACACCTTTGGACATTTGTTCGGCCGTATGGCGTGCGTTGACATGACCGAGTTCATGGCCCAGCAATGCGGCCAGTTCGGCCTCGTTGTCAAGGGCCAGCAGAATCCCCCGCGTTGCGGCGATGCTGCCTCCGGGAAAGGCGTAGGCATTCACGTAGGTCGCATTTACCCCCCGGAATGAATACGGCATATGAGGCCGGTGGGTCAGCGCGGCGATCCGTTTACCGGTTGCATCGATATAATTATTCAAAGTCTTATCCTGCAACGTTCCGTAGTCGGAAGAAAATTGGTGGGGCGACTGCTTTTTATCGATCCGAATTTCAGTCTCTTCCGATACCAGCATCAATTGTTTTCTTCCGGTAATCGGGTCGGCGGCGCAGCCGGCCAGCATACCGGCGGCCGACATTGATGTTAGCCACAAGAATTCCCGGCGGCTGATACCATGTTTTTGAGTCTTTTGCGATGAAATGCTTGGCATGTGTTTTCCTGTAAAGATACCGACTATAGTTGGGTTCAAAGGTTCAATGTTCAAAGGTTCAGAGGTTAACCCCTCATTTAATTACCCCTATGGAATCAATAGCATAGAAAAAAAGCGCGAAGCGATTAACCTCTCCGAGGCGTAGGATCGTGCCTCTACGAGCCGGAGGCCTGAACGCTGAACCCGACTCGGCTGAGCTCGTCGCAGGCTGAACCTCCTAACCCAGACCGACCGGATGTTCAATTTTTGTGAAATCCCGCAGTATATAACGGCCTACGGTCATTTTTATCTGGTGAATGATGAGGTCTGAATTTACGA
>NZ_JAZFTO010000061.1:0-22498 GCF_036446775.1 Candidatus Desulfatibia sp. | reverse complement strand
CCAGGGCCAGAAGATCAGGATCAACATCAAAATCCGGAAATCCCTGGGAAAGATTAATGGCCTCGTGCTCAGCGGCCAAGGCCGACATAAGCGTAAATATGGTGATACCGACGTCAGGAAGCTTTGATTGTAGTTTCATGGCTTACATTACCCGATATATATGGCAACATTCATTCTCTTTTACAAAATATTTTTGATATTTTATCAGCGGCACTTCCGCTTCCCCTAATACCAGGCGCCCGTTCTTGGCAAGGGAGCGGTACAGTTTGTCAAAGATTATATGCTGGTGCTCAGTCTGAAAGTATATTAAGACGTTGCGGCACAGCACTAAATCAAAATTCCCGAACACACTTTCCGGGGGTACATAAGTCTTTTTTGCAAGCATGTCATAGACGGAGAAATTAACCAACTGCTTTATCTCAGGGTTTAATAAATAAGATTCGTCATCTATGGTAAAGTATTTTTTCCAAAGGGAGTATTTAATGCCCTTAATGCTGTCAAACGGGTAAATCCCTGCCTGGGCCTTTTTCAAGGCTCCTTTGTCAATATCCGTGGCAAAGATATTCAGATTCAGATTGAATTTTTCTTTTTTAATCAGCTCATTGATCAGGATGGCGAGAGAATAGGGCTCTTCGCCTGTTGAGCAGCCGGCCGACCAGATTCTAAGTGAATGATCAAAGTTGCCCTTTTTTTGCGAAACAATGGCCGGAAGAACCATATCGGCAATATATTCAAAGGTTAAAGTGTTGCGGAAAAACCTGCTCACGTTGATGGTTAATACATCTATCAGGCTGTCAAGTTCCTGGGAGTGCGTTTTCAGATAGTTCAGGTAGTCGTGAAAATCAGCGCTCTGCGTTGCTGTCAATCTTTTATTTATACGGCGCTCGATCATGGCCGGGCGGTTTCCGGAAAAATCAAAACCTCTTTCCGCATTTAAATAGCCCAATATTTTTTCAAGTTCCTTGTTCATATCAATATTTCTTTCTTTTGCGTGCTTGCGTGATGAATATTTATTTTGTTCCGGTATCAGCGAATTGCAGCGCGGCTTCCCAACCCAGGATGGCCTTTTTCCTGGCCGGTCCGCTGCCATAGTTGCCAAAATCTCCCAGTTTGCGAATAACGCGGTGGCAGGGAATGAGAAAAGGGATAGGATTTTGGCCCACGGCATTTCCCACCGCACGGGCGGCCCGGGGCATGCCGATATGCACAGCGATATCTTCGTAGGTCACTGCGCTGCCCAGCGGAATCCGCAGCAGAGCCTCCCAGACCTTTATCTGAAAATTGGTTCCCCTAACGTAAAGATGCAGCGATGCCGGTTCCTGATCGGCTGAAAAATCGAATATGCGGTCCGCCAGCGGCCGTGTCTTTTGGGGGCTGAACTCCAGGGAGGCATTTTGCCACTTCTTTTGGAACCGGTTCAAAAGGTCGGTTTTACTCTCCTCCCGTACGAAATGCAGAGCGCAGATACCGCGCTCTGTTGTTGCCAACAGGCAATCGCCAAACAAAGAGGGATGGACACCGTAGGCGATCTTAATGCCCCTGCCTTTGGTTTTATACTCACCCGGAGTCACCGCCTCACAGCTAACAAAAAGATGGTGCAGCCGACCTGGGCTGGAAAGGCCGGAATCGTATGTGACATCCAAAACATTGCTCGAGTTCTTGATAAGGTTTTTGGCGTATTCCTTGGTTAAAAACTGTAAAAACCGTTTTGGGCTGATGCCGACCCAGCGGCTGAAAAGCCGCTGAAAGTGATATTCGCTCAGGTTGACACTTTCTGCCATTTCGGCCAGTGACGGCTGCCGGTTAAAATTTTCTTCCAGAAATTTGATGGCCTGTTCGACGCGTTGATAGTCTTTTGACAGTTGCCTGAAATCTTTCATGTTTGACCTCTTATAACACCAGTTCCATTACGAATTCATTAATATGCCAGATTAGTGTGGCGGGCAACCCGATTCTTGCTGTAAAAGATTTATGAGGTATTATTATTCCGGTTCATATATGATGCGGACCTGTGGCGGAGCTTGCCGGTCTTTAAGTTCCAGAATCACATATCGCAAATTGGAGCCCCGGCCTTCATTCTGACCGGGATTGATGCACACGGTATTTTCGATGACGGTTTGAATAGAGCCGGAACGGTATGGGGCGCTATGAATATGGCCGTGCAGCGCTGCAATGAGCAAGCCCTTGCGGGACCAGTTTTCGATAAACCGTTTAATGCTGATGCTGCCCACATGCAACCCGTTGTCCAACACGTCCAGCGGAGTTTGATAAGGCGGTGAGTGGGCCACGAAGATAAACGGCCGGTCGATCGATTCTGACAATCGCGCCAGGTCGTTTTCAATGGTGTCGTCGGTTGCAAGGTCTATAAAAGTCTCAACCAATTGGCCGCTGATGGAAGTAAATCCGTCTAACGTGACGATATTGCCTGGGGCATACGGCATCATTTGAGAATCAGGTTTTTCCCAGTCTTTTCGGTAAAAAGGGGTCGGAGGAACAACCATGTAGCCGATGATATCAACATGATCTGTAAGCTTGTGCTTTTGCGAGTGCAGCAGATTGATATGTTCGGAATCATGATCTTGCAGAACTTTGCGGTTGCAGATAAAATCGTCGTTGGCAAGATCTAAATAAACGGTTGCCTTAGAGCGCTTTTTGAAATCTCTTACGGCCGGAATAAACACTTTCTTCAGATAATTTGCCTGGGCCGACAGAACACCAACTGTACCGGCCTCGGGCAGATAATGCGGAACGATGTCGCCCCCGATAATGACGGCCGCCACCGCTTCCGCCACGGCTGCGCTCAGCATGGAATAAAGATGCCCGGGATTGGCGTGAATGTCTGACGTATATAAAATTTTCATGGAATATACGGGTTAGCCCATAAAGACCGAAACCACATTTTTGCGCGCATCAGCATGCTGCAGGGTAACCTGAATCAGGTCTTCGGGTTTTAAACTTATATCGCTCGACAGCGGCAGGTCGCATTCCAGTATATATTCCGTCAGCAGTATCCTGTAGTTATTTCTACGTTTAAAAAGGACAAGGGCCTCTTCTTTTTGGCCGATTCTTTTTTCAAGATACTTCAACAACCAGTATCTGTTGCGGTTGTATTGAATTCTTGAAACATCGCCCATCGGCTGCCCCAGCATCTGAATGATATGATCAATTTCTTCTTCCGTATAAGGCTCTTCCATGCCGAGAACCGCCCTTATCTGCCGCTGGGTGGCAAGATCAAAATATTTCCGGATGGGAGAAGTGGCCGTAACATAGGCATTCAGCCCCAATCCGGAATGATGTTCGGGCCGGTGGTTCAGCACAAAACGGCTTAGAAACCTGCGCTGCATATAGTTTTCAAAAATAGTGCCCTCATTGCCCTTATAGAGACGTTCCTTGGGAGCATTTTGAGACCGGTAAACGGCCGGCAAATCATTTGCTTTAAGGAATTTGGCCATCAACCAGTTGGCCATGATCATTATTTCCGCAACCAGCATTCTTCCGGGACTTTCTCTGTTAATGCGACTGACCGTGGCTTCACCGTCTTCATCGATCCAGACATGGATATCCGGAAGGTTTATCTGAACGGCACCGCTGTCAAACCGGTGTTGGCGGAACGATTCGGCAACATCACGCAAGATAATGATTTTGTTGTTATCGGCGGCCATCAGATTGACATCGTAATAGGTATACTGGTCCTTTATCCTGATAATACTCGTGAAAATTTCATAATCGATAATTTCGCAAGACCGGCTTAAATTTGCCATAATACTGATGGCAGGACGCAGTTCTCCGGCTTTCAGACTGCAAAGATCTTCAGTCAGGACAGAGGGGAGCATGGGTATTTTCTGATCCGGCATATAAATGGAGCTTGCGCGCGCAAAAGCTTCCCGATCAATCACATCCCCTTTTTTGATATAATGCCCCACATCGACAATATGAACACCGAGTCTGTAATGATCACCCTGATCTTCGATACTGATAGCGTCGTCATAATCAAGGGTTCCCTGACCGTCTATGGTCATGATGGGAAGCATGGTCAGGTCTTTACGCCGGTTGCCGGCAAACGCCGGCGACTTCGAGTTGATTAATGTGGTCGCGCTCTCTGGAACCTCGTCGGAAAAAACAGTGGGTATATCGTATCGATGTAGATCGATGTTTTCATTTTTGTCAAAGACTCCCAGTTTTACCAGGATCTGAAACAAGCCTTCGGCAGCATCGATTCCGGCCCCGGCCAGAATGGCTTTGCCAATGTTATAATATTCGCTTTCCTTTTCAAAAATGTAGTAGGATTTCAGTATAGTTATAATTTCAGACTTATCCTGGAGCAAGTCAACCTGATTGCCCACCAGTATGTTTGTTAACCAATCGCTTCCCTCGGCGATGATCCGGCTTCTGCGGGCGGCTTCTTTCTGCTGGGCAACTTTGCGCTGGAGCAGTTCTTCTGAAATCGGGAAAAAGCGATGCTGGTTAAATTTAAAAAAGAGTCTATTTTCAAAAAATGCTCTTATTACGGCGGATTCGTGGTCGTAAGTCGGACTGTTCGGGAAACAGAATGCGGTCATGGTTTCAAGGTCGATCCATTCCTGCTCCGTATTTAGAACCTCCCACAATTCTTTGATATCTATATCGGCAATCAATGCTTTGCGCCGGTCGGCGATTTCATTTAACCTATCAACGATCTTTTTTCTGCCCATGGACAGTTCCAGACGCATGTTACATTTGTGAGACAGGCGGTTTTGCGCAAGGTTGACTTCCCGATTGGTTTCGGTAAGTAGCCTGAGTCTCTGTTCCTTGACTTCCAGGACAACCGCACATATTATCTTCTGGCGGTCTATATATTCAACAATATTTCCTGATTCCATAAGCCGGCATCATAACAACCGCCATTGTGAAAGTCAATGTACGGGAAAAAATTGCTTTTACGTCGCGGCAATTATATAACCTCGTGAAAATAATCGTAAAACAACAACCTAAAACCTAACACTTAAAACCTAAAACGTGATGAATTCGACTTTTTACGAATTCAATTATAGATGAAATCCTTTTATTTAATAAAGCCGTATCTTCAGGAAAACCGATTACGGATTTTCCTGGGAATCATCTGTCTGATTACCGTCGATTTCCTGCAGCTTTTCATCCCCCGCGTTATCAAATGGGCTGTTGACGATCTTGCCGCCCTGCAAACCGACCTGATTAAACTGTCAGTCTATGCCCTTTATATCGTAGGGATTGCCGTCCTGATAGGTCTTTTCCGATACGTATGGCGACGTTGCCTCATGGGCACATCGCGCCGGGTCGAAGAGGGCCTGCGCAACAGACTTTTTGCGCATATTCAAACCCTTTCGGCCTCATATTTCGATAAAACCAGGACCGGCGATTTGATGGCGCATGCCACCAATGATATTCAACATGTTCGTATGGCTACCGGTATGGGTATGGTGGCGCTAACCGACGCTATTGTGCTGGGGACGGCAGCAATCGGTTTTATGGCCTATATCAATATCAGGCTGACGGTTTTTGTTCTAATCCCCATGCCCATGATTGTTGTGAGCGCACGTTTTTTCAGCAAAAAGATGCTCCGGCTGTATGGGGAGGTACAAAAGACATTTTCAGATTTAACCGAGGTTACCAGAGAGCGGTTTGCAGGTATCCGCGTCATAAAGGCATATTGCCGGGAAAAAGATTCTGCTGCAAGACTTGAAACCATATCCAGGGATTATATCGATAAAAATCTGAGGCTGGTCAGGATTACCGGCTCTTTTTTCCCCCTGATGGTTTTGTTTTCAAACTTAAGCCTGGCCATCATTCTTTTTCTGGGGGGACGTCAAACCATCAATTTTACCATTACCCCCGGAGATTTTGTGGCGTTTATCGCTTATCTGGGTCTTCTAACCTGGCCCATGATGGCCATCGGGTGGGTCACAAACCTTATCCAGCGGGGCAAAGCTTCTCTTGACAGGATCGATAAGATCATAAAAACAGAACCTGAAATTGACGATATGCCGGACGCAAGGCCCATCAAAAAGACCCGCGGCGGCCTTGTTTTTGAAAATGTCACCTTCTCATATGAGCTTGAAGTTGCCGGTCATGACACTACTCCGGTTTTAACTGCAATCGATATTAACCTCGACCATGGCAAGATTTTAGGTATCGTTGGTCCTCCCGGAAGCGGTAAAACAACCCTTTTGAGTCTCATACCAAGGATTTACGATGTCTCACAGGGGCGCATTCTGATAGACGGCATCGACATTCGAAAAATACAGCTGGCCGATCTCAGATCCCTGATCGCTTTCATGTCACAGGAGCCTTTTTTATTTGCCGGCACCATCCGGGAAAACATTACTTTCGGTGCTGATGCAAAAGAGGTGGAATTAATACGGTCGACGGAGCAAGCAGTCCTTTATGATACCATCCAATCATTTCCCAAAGGCTTTGATGCCATTGTCGGCGAAAAGGGAGTTATTCTTTCCGGTGGCCAGAAACAGCGTGTTGCCCTGGCCCGGGCTCTGCTGAATGAGGCCGGCATTTTGATCCTGGACGACCCCATCAGCCAGGTGGATATGGAAACCGGCCGTGACATTATCAAGACCATCAGATCCATGGCCGACGGCAGAACCATCATTATTGCCTCCCATCGAATTTCTGCAGTCCGTTTTGCCGATCATATCATCGCCCTTGACAGGGGGCGTATTGTGGAATCCGGCAGGCATACGGAATTGATGGCAAACAATCAGTACTATGCCAAAATATTTCGCCTCCAGGAAATAGAGGAGGAATTTATTAATGCAGACTGATTTTGGTTATTTTGAGGAAAAGCAGCTTGGCAAGCCTTATGATGTAAAATTGTTAAGGCGTTTGTATCCGTATACTAAACCTTACAAACTGCTCCTGGGCTTATCAATTATCCTGATTGTTGTTATCACCCTGCTGGACCTTTCTCTGCCGTATCTAACCAAGATTGCAATCGACCGCTATATCGTGCCACAGGCAGAACCCGTGCAAGGTACCGGTCGGGATGTGGCTGATAGTAACGTCAGATACCTGCGGGCTGATCTGGCGGATGCGGAAGTTGAGGCTATTGTCCAAAAATATGCAGACATCTTCAAAAGATACGAATCATTTGCCCTCGTTAAATTAGACGACCTCGAGCAATTAGAAAAAAAAGAACTGGCTGTGTTGCGCCGTAACGACCTGGCCGGGGTTAGCATGATTGCCGCTTATTTTTTAGTGATTGTGCTGGCGACGTTTGTTCTCAACTTTGTGCAGGTTATGGTGATGGAATATACGGGGCAGATGATCATGCATGATCTGAGGGTTCGCCTGTTTGAGCATATCCAGAGCCTGTCGGTGGCTTTTTTTACCCGTAATCCCGTGGGCCGTCTCGTCACCCGGGTTACCAACGATATTCAAAACATGCACGAACTGTTCACGTCCGTGATTGTATTTATTTTCAAGGATCTTTTTTTGCTTCTGGGAATCACCGCCGTGCTTTTAGGCCTCAACTGGCAACTGGCACTTATTTCTTTTATGGTGCTCCCGGTTGTGATGCTGGCGTCCATCCATTTTGCCGGCCAGGCCCGGGAAGCTTTCAGAGTTCTCCGGATCAAGATTGCTGAGATTAATACCAAGTTTTCGGAAACCATCGGCGGCCTAAAGGTTATCCAGCTCTTTTTGCAGGAAAAGGGGAATTACCGGGATTTTTCCAAACTGAATCATGAACATTACCTGGCCGGTATGCGACAGGTCCATGTTTTTGCAGTCTTCATGCCGGTTATAGAACTTCTGGGCGCGGTAACCATAGCAATCGTAATCTATTACGGCGGCGGCAGAGTGCTGGCCGGCAGTATCAGCCTCGGAGCGCTGGTTGCCTTTATTTCCTATATGAGAATGTTTTTCAGGCCCATTCGAGACCTCGCCGAAAAATATAATATCATGCAAAATGCCATGGCATCGGCTGAAAGAATTTTTTTAATTCTGGACAGTACTGAAAGGCTACCCCAGCCTGCACCGGCAGTCGAATATGCATCAGCCTCCGGTCGGGAACCCCAAGCTTCCGCCCATAAGTTGGAAAGCATCACGGAAATCGCTTTAAAAGATGTTTCCCTTGCATATATAGAAGGTGAAACCGTACTTAAACGGGTCTCTTTCCGGGTTTCAGCCGGCGAAACTGTTGCTTTGGTGGGACCGACCGGCTCGGGGAAAACATCGATTATAAACCTTATTACCCGGTTTTATGATCCCACATCAGGCCAGGTACTTTTAAACGGTGTGAATATAAAAAATATGTACACTTCTGAATTAAGGGCAAAAATGGCCCTGGTAATGCAGGATCCTTTTCTGTTTTCCGAAACTATACGTGACAATATTACGCTGGGCAAAGACGGCATTTCCGAAAAAAAGATCCAGCAGCTTATCAAGGACTCAAACTGCCATACCCTCATCGACAGATTACCCCGCGGTCTTGATACCGTTCTTGCTGAAGGCGGAATGTCAATTTCAAGCGGGGAACGCCAGCTCATATCGATTGCACGGGCCTTGGCCCGCAACCCCGATCTTATTATACTGGACGAAGCCACCTCATATATCGATTCGGCCACGGAGCTTAAAATCCAGGAAGCTCTTTTTAACCTGATGGCCAACCGCACATCCATTATCGTCGCCCATCGACTTTCAACCGCCCGGGGAGCCGACCGGATTATCGTGCTCAATAGAGGCCGGATCATCGAAACCGGGACTCACAACGAACTGATGCAACGCCAGGGGTTTTATTTCAGGTTGTATCAACTGCACGGCCCGAATTTATCATAATAAATGCGGGCAACAGCGAGGAATCCGGGCAAAGGCAGATTTTCTATTGACAGGATTCTTTTTTAAAACTTGTTAGAGATTCTGCGCCGGCCGGCTTTTTATTGGTCGAGTGGTTATTTTTTTCCCAAAAAATTAACATATTACTTGCCAAATCAGATTGCATATGCTTTAAGGCATTTTTTAGTTGACGATAGTAAGCCGCCGGTGTTTTTCAAGTTCTTTTCCAGTATAAGTATTTGTTGTTTTTATTTAAACAAAATTCTTAGCCCATCAAGTTCCTTTGCTTGGATGGGGACCATCTGAGGGAACATATAGGGATCAAAACCCTATGAGATAAATAAAGTGAGGGAATCCGTACCTAAGATCTAGCATCGGGTTCCCGTATCTGTTAACCTTAAATAGAGGAGGTTGAGTCGATGGCTTATGATGCAGTAAAAATGCAAGACTGGCAGATTTCGGAAGAGGCCGAAAAGAAGATGCCGACCCCTGATGAGTGGCGGGAGAAACTCGGTTTGGAAAAGGAAGAAATCCTGCCCATGGGAAGATTGTGTAAATTGGACTTCATGAAGATCATTGAGCGGCTCAAGGACAGACCGGATGGCAAGTACATTGAGGTAACCGCCATCACCCCCACGCCCTTGGGAGAAGGCAAGACCACCACCACCATGGGGCTCATGGAAGGTATGGGCAAGCGAAAGCTGAATGTAGGTGGCGCTATTCGGCAACCCTCCGGCGGACCTAGCATGAATATTAAGGGTAGCGCCGGTGGTGGTGGCAATGCAACGATTATTCCTTTAACCGAATTTACCATGGGCCTGACCGGTGACATCAATGATATCATGAACGCCCACAACCTGGCCATGGTAGCTTTGACTGCAAGAATGCAGCATGAGCGCAACTACAATGACGAGCAGTTGGACAGGCTTACCAAGATGCGCCGGCTGGATGTTGATCCTACACGGGTGGAAATGGGCTGGATCATGGATCTTTGCGCCCAGTCCCTCAGGAACATCGTCATCGGCATGGGTGGACGCATGGACGGCTTTATGCTGCAATCCAGGTTCGGCATCGCGGTAAGCTCCGAGCTGATGGCCATTCTCACCATGGTTCGGGACCTGCCGGATCTTCGCGAAAAACTGAATAACATTACCGTGGCTTTTGACAAGCGGGGCAAAGTGGTCACCACCGGCGATCTGGAAGTCGGTAACGCCATGACTGCCTGGATGCGCAACACAATTAATCCGACTTTGATGTGCACGGCCGAACACCAGCCCTGCTTGGTGCATGCCGGTCCGTTTGCCAATATCGCCGTGGGACAGTCCTCCATCATTGCTGACCGCATCGGCCTCAAAATGTTTGACTACCACGTTACAGAGAGTGGTTTTGGTTGCGACATCGGCTTTGAGAAATTCTGGAACGTCAAGTGTCGTTTCAGCGGTTTGATCCCCCATGTCTCCGTACTCACCAGCACCATCCGGGCCCTGAAGATGCACGGCGGCGGGCCCAAGGTGATTGCCGGTATAGCCCTGCCCGAAGAATACAATAAAGAGGACCTGGGCTTGCTGGAAAAGGGTTTGCCTAACCTGATCCACAACATTAACATCGTCAAGCAGTCAGGTATCAGCCCGGTAGTCTGCATCAACCGCTTCCACCTCGATACGGACGAAGAGGTCGCCATGGTCCGCAAGGCGGCCGAAGATGCAGGGGCTCGCTGTGCAGTTTCTACTCATTGGGCTGACGGTGGTGACGGTGCCCTGGAACTGGCTGACGTTGTGGCTGAAGCTGCCGAGGAAGAACCGGACTTCAAGTTCCTGTATCCCCTCGAAATGAAGCTGCGTGACAGGGTTGACCTGATTGCCAAGAACGTTTACGGTGCCGACGGTGTGGTCTGGACGCCCGCGGCCGAAGCCAAGGCCAAGATGCTCGAGAATGACCCGCAGTACGATGACTACACTACCATGATGGTTAAGACTCACCTCTCGCTCACCGCCGATCCGGCGATCAAGGGCGCGCCCAAGGGATGGACGCTTCCTGTTCGCGATGTGTTAATTTTCTCCGGTGCCAAGTTCCTTTGTCCGGTCTGTGGCGACATCAGCCTGATGCCGGGCACCAGTTCCAACCCGGCTTTCCGCAAGGTGGATGTGGATGTTGAGACCGGTAAGGTGACAGGATTGTTCTAACAACATAACAATTCATTTGACTAACCCCCTAGGGCCCGAATTTTTCGGGCCCTATTTTTTATGAGAAATGCTCAGGGGCGCAGGCTTTCGTACAATGCGATGCCCACCGCGGTGGAGAGGTTCAGGCTGCGGATCGCGTCGGTAATGGGGATCTGGTAGGTGGCATGCTTATACCTGGATAAGATTGTTGGGGGAAGTCCTCTGGTTTCCGAGCCGAAAACCAGAAAGAGCCTCGCAGGTGACGGCATGTCCCACAAAGGCTTGGCACCATTTTTGGTAAACAGAACCATCTCGTCTTTTTGCGGGTCCATTTTTTTCTCGAAACTTTCAAAATCTTCCCAGATCGTCAATTTTACACGGTGCCAGTAATCCAACCCCGCTCGTTTCATATCCCGGTTTTCCAATGAAAATCCCAGCGGCTTTATCAAATGGAGATAGGCTCCGGCGCCCAGGCAGGTACGTCCGATACTGCCGGTGTTCCCGGGGATATCCGGCGCAACCAGAACCACATGGCGTTCACATTGAGCACTTTGGTTATGCTTTAAAATATATGCCATTTCAGACCTCGTCATTCATCAGATAAAAATGACCGTAGACCTTTATATACTGAGGGATTGCAAAAAATTTGGACATCCGGTCGGTCTGGGTTAGGGGGTTCAGGGTTCACAGGTTCAGCGTTAATCGCTTCGCGATTTTTTCCTATACCATTAATTCCATAGAGGTAATTAAATGAGGGATCAACCTCTGAACCTTTGAACGTTGAACCTTTGAACCCAACACTTTTATGAAATCTTCAATATAACAGGTTTGCCGCAATGCGGGCAATACCTGAACTTACCGTCCAATGGTCCGCCGCAGGAGTTGCATTTTAAATTTTTTCCGGCCTGCGGTGCATAGTATGGCGATGACATTTCAGATGAAACGCTTTCGCAGCGGTCACATATAATAACCGTCTCCCCTTTTTTAACGCGGATGAGGGGGATGAAAAACAGGTTGAAATAGCTGTCCACCCGCTTCAGCCGCGCCTGTGCCAAGCCGCAGGCGGGACAGATCCTGGGGGTATGGTCTAAAATCTTTGTTTTAGGAGCAATGCCGACAATTAAAAACATGGGTAATCTCCGTTGATCGTTTTCTTCGTCCGTTGTCAGTGGTCCGTTGTCAGCAATTTTAGTATTTACATTGCTTAGGTCATACAAAAGCTTGCAATTGACCACGGACAACTGTCAACGGACACCGATAGGAGGTTGTTAAATAAGTACATATATTGTATAGGATTATCTGCCGTCAATAAAACGTTTTTTTTGGCGCGGAGCTATATCAATGGTCATCGATTTTCATACTCATATTTTTCCTAAAGCGATACGGGAAAATCGGGAAGCCTATTTTTCGTCTGAGCCGGCGTTTAAGCTTTTATACAGCTTGCCCGGGTCAAAACTTGTCGGGGCCCAAGAGATCGTGGCTGCAATGGACCGGCAGGGGGTCGATAAATCCGTTATTTTTGGGTTTCCCTGGAAACATTCGCAGACATTTATCAAGCACAACGACTATGTCCTGGAAGCCGTGGCAAGATATCCTAAGCGTCTTATCGGCTTGTGCTGCCTGGATCCTTTCAGCCGGGACGCTGTCACAGAAGTTTTGCGATGCCTGGAAGGGGGGCTTTCCGGTATTGGCGAGCTTGCTTTTTATCAATCCGGCATTGATGATAGCACTCTGGATAAACTGGCCCCTTTGATGCAAATCTGCCGGGATAAGGATCTTCCGGTACTGATCCACACCAATGAACCGGTGGGCCATACGTACCCCGGGAAAACACCGCATACCCTGAAACAGATATACGATCTGATTAAAAAATTTCCGGAAAATGCTATCGTGCTGGCTCACTGGGGCGGGGGAATCTTTTTTTTTGCCCTTCTTAAGAAAGAGGTAAAGGAAAGCCTTGGAAATGTTTATTTTGACACGGCGGCATCTCCCTTTCTTTATGCCCCGGAAATATACCGCTACGCCAAGGATATCGTCGGGCTGGATAAGATTCTTTTTGGCAGTGACTTCCCACTTATAAATCCGGCCAGATATTTCCAGGAGCTTGATATGTCCGGACTTTCAAAAACTGAGATTGAATCAATCTGCGGCTTAAATGCTGCTCAATTATTTAAGCTGTGAAAACCCCTGCCCTGGACAATCCAGAGCCAGGAAATATTTATTATTCTTTCTTAGTGACTTGGTGTCTTACTTGCCCGCCATCCGTCAGGCGGGGTGGCAATGGAATAAAATTTACCACAAAAAACACAAATCAACAATTAAGGAACTAAAGGATGACAAAATGGCTGAACAAAACGAAGCGCCTGCAGCAGGTTATGTAAAAAAAGAAACCGTGCTCTGGGTCGCCACCATTACCCTGGTCGTGGGGTTTTTGATAGGGGTGGTTGTAACGGTTTATAAATCAGGCAGCGGATGGCCGGTTCCGTCTTCACCACCGCGATCACAGCCGGCACCGCCGCAGGCCGGTAATCTGGGCCCTTCGGTCGAAATGGCCGCCAATATTTTTGAGCTCGAAAAACTAACCAACCAGAACCCCGAAGACGTCCAGGCTTGGACTCAACTGGGCAACCTCTACTTTGATAGCGAAAATTATGAAACAGCCATCAATGCCTACCAGAAATCTCTGGCGCTACAGCCCGATAATGCCAATGCCTTAACCGATATGGGGATCATGTACCGTCGCAGCGGCAAACCTGCCGAAGCTGTTAAGGCTTTTGACAAGGCCATTGCCGTTGATCCCCGCCACGAAGTTGCGCGTTTCAACAAGGGTATTGTATTGATGCATGACCTGAACGATATCGCCGGTGCTAAGCGATCCTGGGAGGACCTGGTGGCCATCAACCCGGCGGCTAAATCACCCAACGGGCAACTTATTTCTGAGCTTGTTAAACGTCTGCCGCCGCCCGGCAAACCTTGAGTTATAATATCATAAATTTCATCTTATCTGAAATCCCGGTATCACCGGCCGCAGATTAATTTGAAAACTGCCCGACGGCCTGGTCGGCCCTGCAAAAGGAAAATCCTAAAAATATATTGATTTTGCAAGAAAAACTGCTATAGAATTAATATGAAAATAGATATAGGTACGGAAAATACATCGTGACCGAAAATTGATGGCGTCGTAAAAAGTCTCATCTATAGTTGAATTCGTGACTTTTTACGAGATCATCAAAATTGAATCGAAATTGAAAAAGGGATCTTCAAAAGTTCTGCTTTCAAAGGAGTGATTAAGGTTGTGTTTAAAGGCAGAAAAATAAAAAAGTTGCTCGAAAAATACGCGACAGCAAAAACAAAGAAAGATGAGCTGACAATTATCGCGGAATTGGAACAAATCGGGAAACCGGCCGTTCAATATATAATTGAAGCTTTAAAGCTCAGAAAACTTAACAGGGAGCAAGCGCAAGCCCTCCTTGGGCCGCTTTTTGACCATTTGACCATTGAGCAAATAATACCCCTTACAGGCGAATCTTCCAGTGATGTGCGCAGGATTGCAAAAGAAATTATCATTAAAAAGGGTAAGAAGTCCTGTTCCGAGCTTCTGCTAGAGCACCTTGACAGCTCAAACTTTTTCTTAAGGACCAACACCACCGAACTGCTGGCACGATTTAAAGATCAGTCTATTGTACCCAAACTAATTAGCATGTTTAATAGTGCTGATGCTGACTTAAAAAGCAATATAATCAAAATATTGGGTAGCACCGACAGTCTCCCGGCTAAAAAATTGTTAATAAGCGCTCTTGACGATGAATCCTGGGAAGTTCGTTTGTCGGCCGTCAAAAGTCTTATCAAAATGCGGGATCCTGAAAGCGTGCAATCTCTGATAGAAAGGCTCACGGAGCAAGAACCTCAAATGAAGGTGTTGGCATTGGACGCGCTGGGGGCCATAGGTGACAAACGCGCGGTCCAGCCAATGATTAAGCTCTTAACGGATAGCGACTTGTTGATTCGCCAGAAAGCTACCGAGTATCTAATTGAAATAGCTGACTCCGGTTCTGTCCCGGAGATTATCGCTTTGTTGAAGGATAAAGACGTTAACACCAGGCGCTGTGCCATCGAGGTGTTGGATAGCCTTAAGGATCCCAGAACCAGCATTGCACTCATGAATGCCATCAAAGATTCCGACTGGTGGGTACGCCAAATTGCTACCGACTCTTTAACGAAACTAAAAGGGGAAAATATAGTCAACGGCTTTATTGCCATGGCCCAAGATACAGACGAAAGTTTACGCCGTTGTGCCGTGGAGTTTTTCAATAAAACTGTCCATAAATCCGCATTAAAGCCTCTCATCGAACTTTTAAAAGATGAGGATTGGTGGGTGAGAGAAAAAGCGGTAACGGCTCTTTCCAAGCTTAAAGACCCAAGAGCAATTTCTCCGTTGGCTGAAATGATACATGATGATGACGTTAAGTGGGCGGTTCCTGATGCGCTTGCTGAAATTGGCGGGGATGATGTTCTCGAACATCTTAAGGAGTTTGTGTTAGATGAAGAAAAACGGGTAAGGATTGAAGCTATAAAGGCTTTCGGAAAATTAAAAGCAAAAGATGCTATCCCTGTTTTGAAAGAATGCCTTGAAGAAACCGATGAAGATGTGATCACTGAAGCTGTCAGTGCCATCAAGAAAATTACAGGCAAAACTGTCAAAGTCAAAAAGAAACAAATACTTGACCCGGCTGCTCAGTTGGTCTCGTCAAGGGGAGGCGCTGTCGAAGGAGCGATCTTAACCGAGGCCATTGTCGTTCTCGATCTATGCAATTCAACGGCGATCGCGGCTAAATACGGAGACAATTTTGCGCTAAACCTCATGAAAAACTTAGACAGAGCTGTTACACAAATTGCACGCAAAGAGAGATATCAATTTATAAAGAATACCGGCGACGGTTTCCTGTTAACATTTTCTAAAACCGTAAATGCGGTGCAATTCGCGTTGCGAACCATGAACAATATCAATAAATACAACGCAAAAGCTGACAATACCAAAAGGATAAATTTGCGCTTTGGCATAAATTTAGGTGAAACCAGGGTTAAGGAAAAAGGGGACCGCCTGGGGATTGCAATAAATATGGCGTTCCGGATAGAAGGGGTTAAACCCGAAGGACTCATTTCCATCGAGAACGGAATGTCGCCAGAAGAGATGCCGCTTGAAAATCGGATTTTGATAAGTGAAAATGTTGATAATGAAATTCAAAATATGGCGGGTGTCAAAACAAAGCTGGTCGGATTTTTTGAATTAAAAGGGATAACAGGGCTTCATAAAGTCTACGAATTAACCTCAGCTAACTGAGACTAAGCTATGGATAAAGATAAAATGAAAAATACATTCGACACAATACATCATATTCTAGGGGAGATTCCTTTTTTTGAAGATTTTTCAGATGACGAGCTTGATTTTTTTTCAAAAAATGCAAGCCTGCGTTATTTTCCGGAGCAAACCATTCTCTTTAAAGAAGGGGATATCGGGGATTATCTGTTTTTTATAGTAGAGGGTACGGTTGAGGTCCGTATTCAACCGACAGCCTCCAAGCCGATAATAATAGCAACGTTTGAACATGGTTCCTGTATCGGGGAGATGTCCATCGTGGACGACTATCCCAGATCAGCAACTATCGTTGTGACAGAACCTTCAGAGTTGTTGATACTTACTAAAAACCGTTTTGAATCGATCTGCCGGAAAAACCCTGAGGTTGGCATTAAGTTCCTCCGCGGCCTTGCCAAAAACCTAAGTGTGCGATTGAGGAAAACTACGGGAAGATTTGCCGATCTGTCCTGATGATCCCGCAAATTATGTCTTGACAATTCTATACCCCTCAAGGGTCGTTAAGGTTACATTGCACGTACAGCAATGGGCACAGTATTTTTGGCATACCGGTTCCAGCTTGCCGATAAAATCATCATAAATTCTGCAAATTTGTTCCCAAACCGCCCGTTTGGTATTGATTTCCATTTCTTCTGCTGGCCTTTTCTCAAACACCTTGACTTTTTTCAAAGATCTCATAAATTATAACAGCCAGCGCTTGCCAGTCTGAATACGGGGTAAACTAAGCAGGGGGATACTATGAAAAGCAACGTCTATTTTATCGATTTACGGGCAACACCTAAAGAGAATCTGATTGGCAAGCTCGCACGGTTAATGCATACGGCCGGCCTTTCCGAAAAGATCAAAGCCAGAGATCTGGTTGCAGTGAAGCTCCACTTTGGAGAGCTGGGGAATACTGCTTTCATCCGGCCCGTATTTTTGCGTAAAGTTGTGGAAACCATCAAAAGCGCCGGCGGATTCCCATTTCTGACCGATACCAATACGCTGTATGCCGGTACCCGCAGCGACTCTCCGCAACACCTTGCCACAGCGATTCAAAACGGTTTTGCTTATGTGGTGGCGGATGCCCCTTTAATCATCGCAGACGGGCTTAGAGGCAAAAGCGAAACCGCTGCTGTTATCAATCAAAAACACTGTACAAAAGTGTACATCGGATCGGAGATTGTCGCAGCCGATGCTCTCATATCGGTAGCCCACTTCAAAGGACATGAGCTTTCCGGATTTGCGGGAACTATTAAAAACCTGGGGATGGGCTGCGCGTCGCGCCGGGGAAAACTGGAACAGCATTCCACTGTGGCGCCCAAGGTTAATAGGAAAAAATGTGTCGGCTGCGGGGACTGCGTCAGCCACTGCTCTCAGCAGGCCCTTGCGTTGCAGCAGGAAAAGGCGGTGCTGGACTCCAAAAAGTGTATCGGCTGTGGAGAATGTATCCTCATCTGTCCTGAAAGCGCCATTGAGATCCAGTGGAATCAGGCCATACCCGTTTTTCTGGAAAAAATGGTGGAATACACCCTGGGTGTTTTAAAGAATAAAGAAGGCAAGGCCTTGCACCTGAATTTTATCAACAATGTCTCGCCGGCGTGCGACTGCTACGGTTATAACGATGCGCCCATCGTCAGGGATATCGGCATTGTTGCCGCCACTGATCCGGTGGCCATCGACCAGGCGTCGGTCGATCTTGTCAACCGTGAACAGGCCCTGCCGGACTCCTGCCTGAAAACCAACACACAAGGCGGTGAGGATAAGTTCAGGGGTGTTTATCCCGAAATAGACTGGGAGATCCAACTCGATTATGCCGAACAAATCGGCCTCGGAAGCCGCAGGTATGAGCTAATAAAGATATAGATTATTGTGAAGTTCCGCCTAAAAATCGAAGCGTTGCGGATCTGTTGGTTCCATTGCCTGGGACGAAATGATGCTGGATACTGGATACTCGATACGTGATGTTTTTAAAGTTTTTTTTATCCAGTATCAAGTATCCAGTATCTGTGTATTGTTTTAACCACACTATCATACCAGAATTTGACAACTATTTTTAGAATTTGACCTATTTAGACGGTTAGACAGAACGCCTGGTGAAGCTGTGGTTGTCAAAATGCCGTTGCAGAGTCTGGTGGGGTGCCATATCCATATCTTCGTATATCGGCAGCGTTGCTTTACCGGAAAGTCCTCTGATCGTGCTGCCGAAGAAATAGTTCAAAATAGCATTGAGCCGGGTTCGCAGAACAGAATAAGAATAATGCCGCCCGGCAACTTTATAGTTGTAATTTCGTTAGGTCGGCAAGAACTCGCAAATAAAAGCGCGTAAAAGCGAACATGGCTAAGGTGATTTATTTGTCAACTTGATTTTTTAAGCGCGCGAGCAGGTCCCCGATTACAAGGCATTCAAGCCCAAAAGGAAGATAGCCGGCATACCCTAAAAGCGGCATTTCAAAAATTTGAAGGCGGTGGACAAATGGTACGCTGTACTGCCATTTGGCAAGACTATGGTAGTTCCACATCTCCCAGAACAGGCCGCAAAATAATGCCGCCGTCGCCGAAGAGATCACCCTGCTCCAATCTCCGCCGGCAATTTCCGACAGCACATGCCGCTCTCCCATCAACACCTGAAGCGCAACCATGATCAGCAGAGGCGATACCCACAGCAGGGGAAAAAGGTAATTCGGCCAAAGGCCGATGCCGGCCAAGCCCAAAGCGGATATCACCAGTGCGGTCCAGGCTACAATTTTGGGGCGTGCGAAGCCAAGAGGCAGAAAGTTTTTGAATCCCTGTCGCATCCGGGGAAAGCCGGCAATCCATTCCCGGGTTCCCAAAACCGCAGGCAGTACGGTTGAAAACGGTAAGGTAGCAAGAAAGAAATACTTCACGGCACCGTAATGGACGCCCATGTATTGCCAGTTCTGAACAAACCGGTTCAAGTATTCAAAGAACCACCAGAAGGCAGCGCTTGCCGGGAAAAGGAGCAGAAAATATCCGGTACGGTTGATTAACATGCAGCGGCCGCTGCGCCGATAACACAGGGCGTTGATTACCAGGATGTAGGAAAGCCACAGTGGGGTGAAAGTATGCGGCTGCAGGCCGGCAAACCAGGGCATGCGGGTCCAGGCCAGTATCCAAAAAAGCATGCCGGTAGTAACTCCCAGCCGGCCCCACCACGGAAAAGGAAATAAGGACGCGCCTTCAGACCGAGATTGCCGGATTGATCGAACCGACGGAATAAGCAGCGGCAGCACCACTGCAATGATAAAACCGCTGTAGGCAATGAAAGCGACCCAGGAGAAGGGAGCATGGGAAACATACAGCGTTTCAGGAGGAAACTCCAGATACCTTAAAACCGGATATCCTGCCAGAACTATCCCTAGCATGGGCAGCCCTAACAGCATTGATGCCAGGATTAAAAATTTTAGCAAAACGTCTTTCACACCGCTCCCGTACGCGTGACAAAAAAAGGGCGTTCCATTCAAATTTGAAAGAACGCCCTTTTTTAACTCAGAAAAGGCAAACTAAACTACAGTGACATTTACCGCAGCAGGACCTTTTTGTCCCTGCTCAATGTCAAAAGTAACCCGGTCGCCTTCATAAAGGGTCTTGAAACCGGTTGCATTGATGCCTGAATGATGAACAAATACATCCGGGCCATCTTCCTGTTCAATGAAGCCATAACCTTTGCTGCTATTAAACCATTTTACAATTCCATTAGCCATAGTGACACGCTCCTTTCAAAAAAATTCTCATGGTTCCAAACTGGAGGTTGCCGCTTTGACAAATGGATCTTGCCTTCAGAGCGAAACCGGCTCGCCAATTAAGAACGAGCCTTTATTGATTAATTTGTATTATATTATTTTTTTTAAAAAATCAAGCTGATTATAGGGTCATTTTATAACGTTGCGACCGTTAAGAATCGTGACAGAGTAGAAAAATGCGAAGGCACTATGGGCGAGCCCTAATAGTCCTAAATGGATGGGCACTGATTAATCGAGTTTGGCCCATTTGTTCTGTGCTGTTAAACGGCCGCCGGTACCACACTTGGAGCATTCGACATCAAGGGGTCTTTCATCTGTTGCTATTTCGATAGAAGCTTTACATTTGGGACATTTAATAGCCAGCCTCTTTACGCCGGCAGTACTGCCGCTGATGAACGCCATGATCGCCTTGCGAACAGATTCCCGATCATCGTCACCGCCGGCAGCCTCCAATTTTTCGTATTCTTCTTTTGGAAGAACAAGTTTTATATCAAGGGTGGTTGAATTTTCCAGCGTATTGTTAAGCTCTTCCAGGGCAGCAGCGAGATTTGAAAATTTCATATCACCGGCCTGCATTTTTTCCTGGATCATGTTAGCCAGATCTTCAGCAGACAACCATTGGCCTTCTACGCTGATTTTGGCCTCTTCTAAATTTATTTCGCTCATGCGCCCCCCTTTACTGTTGATAAAATCTCTAACTCGAATCTAATAACCAAATAAAGGCCATTTTGTAATATATTCGGGTCGCTGAGCATGTTAATAAATAATTCAATTTTTGTCCACTATTATCACATTAAATATCCGGGGCATTAGCACTAAGCCCGGCCCATCCTCTCTGTCGGCTGACTTTTGTAGATGTGATAATACTTGAAAACCTTTTTGATATAAAATCGGGTAGCCTTAAAGGGCGGAATCCCCTGATAGAATCTTACATTTCTACTGCTTTATAAAAATGCTCCTTTTTTGCAAAGGGCTTTCTTTAGATGCTTTTTTAAAGGAAGTCAAGACCAGAAACAATTTTTTGAAAAAAAAGCATATGACGATATATATTGTGTGTCAACATTAAAATAATACAATATGTTGTATTTAAAAGCGATTGATTCATTAGGGCCGGAATTCTGCTTGACAAATAGTTGCATCCTTATTAACTGTACCTCTTTGGTAAAATCGGAATGGTTTTAGGGGAGCCATTTATTTTAATGTAAACAGCGAAAGGAGAGAAAGACTATGTCAAATTTAATTCCACCTCATGGCGGCCAAGGCTTAATTTGTGGCCTACTTGAAGGCGCTGAACTGGAAGCGGAAAAGAAAAAGGCCGAAAGTCTTAAAAAGATCTCTATCGCACCACGCGCAAAGGGTGACTTGATTATGATGGGGATCGGGGGATTCAGTCCGCTGACGGGTTTTATGACCAAAGCGGACTGGAAGGGTGTTTGTGATAATTTTCAACTTGCCGACGGGACGTTCTGGCCCATCCCGGTGACGCTGGATGCATCCAAAGAAGATGTTGACGATATTAGCGAAGGCGATGAGATTGCGCTTTACGACCCGCAAGGCGATGAAATCATGGCCACTATGCAGGTCACCGAAAAGTATGAAATGACTGAAGAGAACAAAAAATTTGAATGCGAGAAGGTTTTTATGGGGGAAGGGACCCCAACGGCCGAGGAATTCTGGAAAGTTGCCCAAGACGATCATCCCGGCGTCCAAATGGTCATGGAGCAGAAGGAAGTTAACCTGGCCGGTCCCGTCAAAGTGTTGAGCGAAGGTGAATACCCCACCGAATTTGCGGGTATCTATATGAGACCCGCAGAATCCCGCAAGATCTTCGAAGATAAAGGCTGGACCGAGATTGCCGCGCTGCAGCTCAGAAATCCCATGCACCGCTCCCACGAATACCTGTGCAAAATTGCCGTGGAAATTTGCGACGGTGTCTATATTCACTCGCTGGTCGGCAACCTGAAACCGGGTGATATTCCAGCCGATGTTCGCGTCAAATGCATCGACGTCCTTGTAAAGAACTACTTTGTGGAGTCAAATGTTGTCCAGGGCGGTTATCCCCTTGACATGCGCTATGCCGGTCCCAGAGAGGGTCTGCTGCATGCTACCTTCCGCCAGAATTACGGCTGCTCCCGCATGATTATCGGCCGGGACCATGCCGGCGTGGGTGACTTTTACGGCATGTTCGAAGCCCAGACGATCTTTGACAAGATCCCGACCTCCGACGATCCCGGCAAAATGCTGCTGTGCAAACCTTTAAAGATCGACTGGACCTTCTACTGCTACAAGTGCGACGGCATGGCATCTCTTCGAACCTGCCCCCACGACAAGGAAGAGCGGGTGCTTTTGTCCGGAACCATGCTGCGCAAGCTGCTTTCAGAAGGCGGCCAGCTTCCCGATCATTTTGGACGGGACGA
>NZ_JAZFTO010000060.1:0-2644 GCF_036446775.1 Candidatus Desulfatibia sp. | reverse complement strand
GCCACAAAGCCCTTAAATGCCTGTGTTACGTAACGAGTACCACACCTGAGCAGGCCCTCATCTTTTGGTCTGGGCTGAGGCCAAAAAATCCCATATATTGTGCTCCGGCCTTTGAAACCAAAATGCATGATGTCTGCCTTTCATCAATTGTCTGGTGGCAGCTGTTAAAAGTTCACGATTACGTTAGCCAATCACAAATCTTGCGGCTTTAGAAATTCCAGTATACGATACTCAGTCTTCAGTCTCGAAATAGTGAACACTGCGGCTATTAGTGCTCGGCCCTAATCATTAGAAAAAAGCGTGGATTATCGTATATAGTCCACGCTTTTTTATTTATCCGTTTATCCAAGATATTGCGGTCGTAGGATCAGATATGAAACCTGTGCTATCTCATAGAGATCACAGCCGCATCCAATCCTTTGATAGGAGAATAATATACTATAGAATTCATGCTTTTTGAAATCTGAGGTACATCTTGCAAAATATCATGCTGTAATAAAGCCTTAGGTATCTTTTGTGTATCTCAGGGGGGTAGACATTTTCATTTCTGACTTAGCTTTCCAGTTGATGATCTCCTATCCGCTTAGAAGAAGATCTCAATTCTTGATTACTTTGGGGCCGCTCCTTTTCTAACAACTATACTGGTATGTAAGACAATGGCCCGCTGAATACTCAGCGGGCCATTGCAGATTAGAGGGGGAAAGTTATATGTCGTAATACAAGAAAAATTCGTGCGGATGTGGTCGCAGTCTTACGGGATTGATTTCATTTTCGGTCTTGTATTCAATCCACATGTCGATAACATCCTGGGTAAAGACATCGCCCTTCAACAAGAAATCATGATCTGCTTCCAAAGCCGCAAGGGCTTCTTCCAGAGAGCCCGGGGTCGACGGGACTTTGGCCAGTTCTTCGGGCGGCAGGTCGTAAATGTCCTTGTCCAGCGGATCGCCGGGATCGATCTTGTTTTCGATGCCGGCAATCATGGCCATCAGCATGGCGCTAAAAGCCATGTAACCGTTGCAGGACGGATCCGGAGGCCTGAACTCGATCCGTTTGGCCTTGGGAGACGGTGAGTACATGGGGATCCGGATCGCCGCACTGCGGTTACGGCTGGAGTAGGCCAGGTTTACCGGGGCCTCAAAGCCCGGAACCAGTCGTTTGTACGAATTGGTGATCGGGTTGGTAATCGCGCAAAGGGCCGGGCAGTGTTTCAGCAAACCACCGATGGCCCATAGGGCTTCGTCGGAGACTCCGGCATACTTGTCGCCGGCAAACAGCGGCTGGCCCTCTTTCCAGATGCTGGTATGGGTGTGCATGCCTGTACCGTTATCGTCATAGAGCGGTTTGGGCATGAAGGTCACGGTGTGGCCGTATTTGTTGGCCACATTTTTGATGATGTACTTATACCACATGAGCTGATCGCCCATTTGCAGCAGCGGCTTGAAGACCATATCGATTTCAGCCTGGCCGGCGGTGGCCACCTCATGGTGCTGGCATTCAACATCTATTCCCAGATCCTCCATGGTCAAAAGCATCTCCGTGCGGAGATCCTGGAACTTATCCATGGGCGGCACCGGGAAATAACCTTCTTTGTGACGGGGTTTGTAACCCAGGTTGGGGCTCTCTTCCCGGCCGCTGTTCCAGATCCCTTCGATGGAATCGATGGCGTAAAATGCGTGGTTGTTTTCGGATGCAAACCGGATATCGTCAAAGATAAAGAATTCGGCTTCCGGCCCGAAGTAGGCCACATCACCGATCCCGCTGCTCTTTAAGTAGGCTTCCGCCTTCTGGGCAATGTAGCGGGGGTCGCGAGTATACTGTTCCCGTGTTATCGGATCGACGATGTTTCCGATGAGAACCAGCGTCGGCTCTTTAAAGAAAGGATCCATTTGGGCGGTGGTTGGATCCGGTACCACCAGCATATCGCTGTGATGGATTTCCTGCCAGCCGCGGATGCTGGAGCCGTCAAAACCGAATCCGTCTTCGAAGCTCGATTCTACCAGCTCACTCAAAGGGACTGTAAAATGCTGCCACACGCCCGGAAAATCCAAAAAGCGTAAATCGACTACCCTTGCTCCTTTCTCCTTTGCCATTTCCAAAACGTCTTTTGGTGTCATAAAAATTTCCTCCTTTAAATAAAATAATATTTTTACGGTAATAATTAATGATCTCGTGAAACCTAACCCGGATAAACCGGCCTCCGGCTCCGCTTCCAGCCCGTAGGGCTTACAGGCCGGAGGGTAGAGCCTACGCCTCGGAGAGAAATAAAAAATCACAAGCATCAAATTTCAAATAAATTCCAAACTACAAGCTCCAAATTCCAAATACTAAAGAACTAAACTATTTAATTTTTTCCAGTATTGATGAAAATATCTTTTTCAATTCGTTTGGCCTTCTTCACGATTATAAGGTTTGGAATTTTGAATTTCGGTCACCTGTCGAGAGCCTCTAGGTCGAACGATTGTAATTTGTTTGTTTTTTGGAATTTGTTATTTGGAATTTCCACTAGCTCAATTACTCCATGAATGGATACGAAAAAGTTTTGCCATAAAATACACAAATTTTACAACTAAGAGACTAAAACGTGATGAATTCGCCTTTTTATGAATTCATCACATTTAAATTGCATCCTTGCCTCTCTCAC
>NZ_JAZFTO010000059.1:0-18824 GCF_036446775.1 Candidatus Desulfatibia sp. | reverse complement strand
ACGCAACATGACATTTGGCAATTTGCCGACTTCTTCTCCGGTGGCTACCATCTGTTTGACCGATTCCATGACATAAGGATAGTCGGCAAACGGCCGCGAGAACCTGCCGCCCTGCTCCACATGCGACATAATATTGGCTATAAAATTCCTGAAATGCCGGTTGCTAAAAGTGTCTCGGGTCACTTTCAGCGCTTCGATAAGCGGCACCTGACTTTCCATCAAATTGCCTAATGTTCTCAGAAGCTGAGCGGTATACATTTTGTTGAATATTCTGGAAAGCAGCGGTGCACTCACAGAAAAGCGGTCAATCAGGGCCTGGCCGTGATTACTGTCTTTCCATAATTTTAAAACCACTATCAGCCCAACGCTAAAAACAATATACACCCACCAGTATTGCCGCAGCGAAGCGCTCATGGCCATCAGGAACCGGGTAGTGAAAGGCAAAACACTCTCCTTGCCCTCGAAAAGGACGACAAATTTGGGCAGGATGCCCGCCAGGACAAAAATGATTACCACTGTTGACAAAACACACAACACCACAGGGTACATCAGGGTGGCCCGGACCTGGGTGATAAGCGCCTGACGCTTTTCCTGCATCTCCACCGTGCGTTCCAAGATTCCTTTTAAATAACCGCCGGTTTCCCCGGCTTTTACCATGCTGACAAAAATACTTCTGAATATTTGAGGATGCCTGCTCATGGCCTCGGAAAGCTGGCGGCCTTCCTCAAGATCAACCTGCATGGATCGGATCACCGTCTCAAAAGCCGGGTTTTTGGTTTGATCGGCCGTGGCTTTCAGCGCATGCGTCAAGGATGTACCGATCTCCAGCATCAGTGCAAGCTGGGAAATAAAAAAAGTTACCTCCCCGGGTTTGACTTTTTTCCCGAAGCGGCGAATGATATGACCATGCCGCCCGGCATCCGGCGCAAGCTTTGCTCCCGGCTCAGAGCCTTTTTGTTTGATTACTATAGCCAAAACGCAATGCTCCTATACAATCGCTGCGCGATTTTAGATAACGCGGCTGCGCCGCTTTAGTACTAATAAAACCGGTGATATTTTACTCACCATTGTCACAATTGACAAAGAGATTGACAACATATTAATTTTTTTATCAAAGTTCAGAATAGGTGTCAAATACAAAACCTTTCTGACGCCCTATATTGTTGCTATCATTTTTTTGTTTTTATTGATAAAATTACGGTAACCGTTCAGGGGTTCAGGGTTCTGGGTTCATAAGTGCAATGTTTTTTGCCCCGGATGGACTGTGGAAGGTTTACTGAAAAAGATGAACATCGAACATCGAACGTTCAACATCGAATGGTGAATGAAAGAAAAAGGACGAATGAACAGCGAACGTCCAACATCGAATGATGAATAATAAAAAACGAATGAAATTAAATTGCAGAGCGGAGCGACATCATTATTCGATGTTCAACGTTGGACGTTCGATGTTCGATGTTCAGTCTGTTCGGGGTTCTGGGTTCAGAGAACCAACCTTTGAACCTTTGAACCTCTGAACCTGTTAACCATCACACATATGAGCAAAGATATCTATAATCTTAATACATTTCATCGCCGGGCCGTTTTGGCCATATGCCTGCTTACCGCCATCATTTATTCCAATACTTTAAACTACGCTTTTGTATTTGACGACCAACCAAATATCACCGAAAATTCTTTTATGCGCTTAACGGAGCTTAGTTTTGAAAAATTATCCGCCGCCGCCTTTAAAAGCCCGCATGTAAATCGACCGGTTGCAAATGTCAGTTTTGCCGTTAATTACTACTTGGGCAAATATAATACCGCCGGATATCACCTTGTTAATATCCTTATTCACCTCATTAATGGAATTTTAGTATATATTTTCACATTGTCAACTCTCAAACAGGTCGGCATTGCCGCACCTGAACATTCCCGATCCCCTCAGTTTTCCACGGCATACATCTCCTTATTTGCGGCTCTGATCTTTATTGCTCATCCAATACAGGTCCAATCGGTCACTTACATTGTGCAGCGCATGAACAGTATGGCGGTCATGTTTTATCTCTTGTCATTAATTTTCTATATTGGCGCAAGATCAACCCTAATAAGATGGAAACGGTGGACACAATGGGCCGGCTGTCTGCTGTGCTGGTTTTTAGCCTTAGGATCCAAAGAGATAGCAGCCACACTGCCTCTGGTCCTGTTGCTTTACGAATGGTATTTCTTTCAAAGCCTAAGTAAAGACTGGCTTAAACAAAATCTCAAATACTGCATCGGCCTTGTCGTTCTTTTGGGTTTGGTGGCATATATGTTTTTAGGATCAAACCCCCTTGACGGCCTAGTAGGATCTTACACCCACCGGGATTTCACCTTGGAGGAAAGAATTCTGACCCAGTTCAGGGTGCTCGTTTTTTATTTGAGCCTGCTTTTCTATCCGCATCCTTTAAGACTTAATCTTCTTCATCACATCACAACGTCACATTCATTATTGGACCCCGTCACCACTCTTTTTTCCCTGCTGATTCTGGTCTTTCTCCTGGGTCTTGCCGTCTGTATTGCCAAAAAGCAGCGCCTGGTTTCCTTTTGTATCCTCTGGTTTTTCATCCATTTGATGATCGAGTCTTCCATTATCGGCTTGGAGATTATCTTCGAGCACCGGCTCTATCTGCCCATGGTTGGCCTGGCCTTGATGACAGCTTATCTTTTTTTTCATCTTTTATCGGCACATCGAACCTGGGTTTTTATTGTTTCCAGCGCTATTATCGTCTCTTTGGGAACGGCTACCTATTTTAGGAATAAAATTTGGCAGGACCCTATTACCCTCTGGTACGATGTTATCTCCAAAAACCCTCAGAGTTCCAGAGCACAATATAATCTGGGTTCCGACCTGGCACAACAGGGACGTCTTACGGAAGCTATTGATCATTTGTCCGCGGCCCTGAGGCTCAAACCTGATTACACCAAGGCGCACAACAACCTTGGGTTGGCTTTATTTAAGCAAAAAAATTTAGATCAGGCCGCGGATCATTTCTCCGCAGCTTTGCGGATTCATCCCGGTAATTCAGCGGCCCATTATAATTTGGGCCTTGTTATGGAGAAAAAAGGGCATCTTAAGGCCGCCGTCAAGCATTATTTAAAAGCCCTGCGGATCAAACCCGATTTTGCCGAAGCGCACAACAACCTGGGGATCGCCTTGCAAGCACAGGGGCGTTTCAAAGAGGCTGTTTATCATTTATCCGCGGCGCTGAGGATCCGCCCCGACTATGCCGAGGCCCACCACAACATGGGAGATGCCCTGGAAATGCAAGGAGATGTCAAAAAAGCTATTGACCATTATCTTGCGGCCCTTAAGATCCGCACGGACGATGCCCGGACATACAATAGCCTGGGGGTTGCCCTGACGCGACAGGGAATGCTGAAGGAAGCTGTTCGTTCCTACCTGGAGGCGTTGAAGCTTAAGCCCGATGATGCCGGAGTGCACAATAACTTGGGGGTTGTGCTGATGCGGCAGGAAAAAATCAAGGAGGCGATTGACCGCTATTTAGAGGCACTCAGGCTCAAACCCGACTATGCCGAAGCCCACAACAATCTGGGTATTGCACTGGCCGAGCAGGGACGTTTTAAGGAGGCTGCCGATCATTTTTCCGAAGCGCTGCGCCTCCGGCCCGATGATGCCCAGGCGCGCCACAACCTATCCTTAATTTCTAATAAAAAACATCAAACCAAAAAGTAATTACATATCCATGGAAGTGGCCTGTCTGACTTCCTCTATGGTGGTGAGCCCCCCCACAACTTTTTCATATCCAAACTCCCTCAAGCTCCTGAATCCATTATCCTTCAGATAGTTTTGGAGGATGTCAATCGTCGGATTATTCAAAATAAGATCCTGCAGGCCGTCATCCATCTCCAGCAGTTCATAAATAGCGATGCGTCCTTTGAAACCGGAATCATAGCATTCTTTGCACCCCTTGCCCTTAAATAGCCGCTTCCGCTTGTCTCCATCAAGCCCAAGTTCTTTGAGTACTTCCTTAGAAGGGTAGAAATTAGTTCTGCATTCGGGGCAAATCGTACGCACCAGACGCTGTGCCATGGAAGCCAGCAGGGATGAAGAGATAAGGTAGGATTCGATTCTCATTTCTAACAGCCGGGTAATAACGCTGGGGCTGTCATTGGTATGCAGCGTTGAAAGCACCAGATGTCCGGTCAAAGAGGCCTGGATTGCAATCTCGGCGGTTTCCCGGTCTCGAATTTCGCCCACCAGGATAATGTCCGGATCCTGCCTGAGGGCATGTTTCAAAAACGTGGCAAAGGAAAGGCCGATAGCCGGCTTTACCTGGTTCTGATTGATGTTCTTTATCTGGTATTCTACAGGGTCTTCAATGGTGATAATATTTTTTTCCTGGCTGTTAAGTGTGGATAATGCCGCATACAGTGTGGTGGTCTTGCCGCTCCCGGTCGGACCGCAAACCAAAATAAGGCCGTGGGACCTTTTAAGCAGAGACTTGTAGCGTTCCGACATTTCAGTATTAAAACCTAACTTGTTGATATCCAGAATGGCTTTTCCTCTGTCCAGAATTCTCAAGACGACCTTTTCGCCATATATGCCCGGCATAGATGAAAACCGAAGATCAATGGTACGCCTGTCTACATTCACCTGAATGCGGCCGTCTTGCGGCATACGTCTTTCGGCGATATCCAGGTTGGCCATCACCTTCAGTCTGGACACCACGGCCGGATGCATATCAATTTTAGGAGACATGAGTTCATATAAAATACCGTCAACCCGGGCTCTAATCTGAAATTTTTTATCCTGCGGCTCCAGATGAATATCGCTGGCACCGTCCCGAATGGCTTTGAGCAGGATCATATTAACCATATTGATCACCGGGCTTCCCTCCGCCATTTCAGCGATCTCGCTGACCTCCCTGTCGGCCACGGCCTCAACGACCTCGATGTCGGACTCTTCGAGGCTGATCATAACTTCATCAATGCTCACATCTTCCCGGTAGCTTTGACTGACAGCTTCCATAATATCATCCACACGGCATATGACCGGCTTAACTTCCAGATTGGTAATTTTTGAAATTTCGTCAAACACAAAAATATCATTAGGATCTGCCGTGGCCAGGGTCAGGATATTGTTAACCCGAAACATGGGAATAACTTGATAAAGAATGGCCTTTTCTTTGGGCAAAATATGCACAATCCGGGGGTCTACCAAGCCTTTGCGCAACCATACATGTGGTATCCCTAACTGCTCTCCCAGGACATTGGTCAATTCCTGTCCGGTCAGAATTTTTTTGTCTATCAAAATTTGACCTAACGGCTTGGAAACTTCTTTTTGAAGGCGCAGAAGCTCAACCAATTCATCCGGAGTAATGCGCCCCTGGCGTACCAGAATTTCTCCAAGCTTCATTCTTTTTTTTGGTATATGGCTTTTTCTCATGGATAACTTCTCAAGCCTTCGGCAATATCTTCATAGACAAAAAAAACGTTGATAAGCCTTGTTGACAGTAGTATGTCCCGGCAAACCGCATTCAGACCGGTGATTTTTATGGCACCGCCCCGATTTTTGAGTTCTGTGTGTAACTGTAGCAAAAGTTCCAGTCCCTTGCTGTCGATAAAAGGCGTATTTTTACAATCCAGGATAATCCTGGTTTGATTTTGGCTGACCAACCCCTTTACCAGGTCTTCTAGTTCTTTACAATTTTGATAGGTCAGTGACTCGCCGGGGGCTACAACACGGCTGACTCCGACTTTCTTTATACTGATCTTAGATTCCTGCTTTTCGGTATCGCTGCCGGCCATTCTCTCCTTCTTTCGTAACAATTCAGCCACTAAGGCACTAAGACACTAAGATTCTCCAAGATAGAACTCTTCCTTGGGCAGTTTTATCGTAAAATGAGTTCCCCTGCCGGGTTCGCTATCGACATTGATTTCACCATCGTGAAGATGAACAATCTCCGAAGTAGTTGCCAGCCCCAGTCCACTGCCGTCTTGGTCGGCAACTTGAGGGTTGCTGGAACGATAGAACTTTTCAAAAATGTGCGGCAGTTCTTCCGAAGAAATACCGTAGCCGGTATCTATAATTTCAAAGACTACCATTTTATCCTGCTCGCTGATCTCGAATGTAATGCTGCCGTTTGGGGGCGTATATTTCAAAGCATTGCCTAGAATATTAATAATTGCGGTCTTTAAAAGCTCCTTGTCGGCCATCAAATTAGGAAATATGTCCGGCTGATTTCTCTGGATGGTGATGTTTTTCTCAAGTGCCGAAGCCGCGATGGACGAGAGACAGTCATCGAAAAACCAGTCGGTTTTCACCAGCCCTTTGTCTAAGGTGAGGCTTCCCATCTCCATTTTTGAAATATTAAGAAGGTTTTTAACCATATCAGCCAACCTGTTGGTCTGCTCATTAATGGTATTATAAAATTCTTTTTGCAATTCAAGGTCTTCAATTTCCCCGTCCATAAGCATTTCGCTGTATGATTTAATATTTGTAATCGGAGTCAGAATCTCATGGGCTACGTGCGTGATAAATTCGTGTTTAGCCTTTTCCGCCAATGATTCGACTGTGGTATTATGAAACGAAATTATTTTGCCGATGGGTGTGTTTTCACCACCCACGAGATAGCTGGCGGAAACTTTGAAGATTTCACCCGGGTGTGTTTCGGGAAAAATGGATTCCGTCCCGCTTATGGTCTTGGACTGCCCGGCTATATCATCTTGAGACACGAATGAAGTAATTTCACTGTGATTTATAATGGTACTGAAGGGCTGAAAAATCACGTCTTCCCGCTTTTTGTCGAGCAGCTTAAGCATGTATGCGTTAATGTGGTCTATATTTTCCTGAATATCGGTTATTATGATACCGAAGTTGATGGAATCCAGAATTTTGACAATTTTATTTTTCTCGAAAGTTGTTACACCCAGCTTGGAAATCAAGTCCACATTGTCTGTTTCTATAATCTTCAACTTGCTTTTTATTTGGATTAAATACTCCTCCAGATCATCAATTATCGGTGCAATTCGCACGATTTTTCCTGAATCTTTAGCTGCCGATTCAAAGTCGCTGTCCGCTGTTATAACGGATTGATCTAAATTCTTGAACGGTTTGAGGGCCAGCGTGACCCCATAATAGCCTATGGATAAGGCGGCTAATATTAAAAAAACAATCATTGCCAGGAAACTAATGCGCTCCCCGGAGAAAAGCGAGGCCGGTAAAAGTTTGAGGCCCAGCCGGATGGTACCGTTTCTTTGTCCGTTTTTAAAGACAGGTTTGGCGAATTCAAATATTTTATCCTTAGAGCCGCTGACGTTAAAGGTTTGTTTTGTTAACCCCGTTGTAGCAATTGCTTTTACCCGAATATCATTGGGGATTTTGGAGGAAAGACCTCTGGAGGATAATGAGATCAGGGTGTCTCCGGCGTTATCATGTATAAATAGGTAAACAAAACCTTCTTTTGAGGTATATTCCGTGAGGGTTCTAAGGAAGAAGTCACGTTTATCAGGCTTAAAATCCATTATAGGATACAGCGAAATGAGGCTTGTCAGATAATTCCCTTTGCTCAGAATATTTTGTAAGTTCTGCTTTTCATCCTGCCGCTTCAGGTTTAGGGTCAAAATAGTAACCCCAACAATGAAAATGGCAAGCAACGCAATGTTGATCCGTGATTTCATACAATACCTGTCTATAAGTAATAGTTCACCGCAGAGTCGCAGAGAGCGCAAAGGGTTATCTTTTTTTTGCTTTCCGCTGACCCCGCAAACTACAGCGGGACAGAGACGCCGGAAAGCAAAAAGATCCATCCCATGCCGATTATTCTTCTAATTCATTTACAATTCGCACTATGAGCTTTAAACAATAGTTTTTTCTGCCCTCCCTGCCCTGTGGAATGCGGAGCCTATTCCTCCGGGGTCAGCAGAAAGAAAAATATTCATTGTCTTTGCGTCCTCTGCGACTCTGCGGTGAACTATTAGCTTGGATTTAGTTCAGCTTTCACAGCCGTCCCAAGTTTCTCCAGTGTATATGGTTTTTTTATATAAGTCCCCGCTCCCAGTTTTTGAGTCTCTTTAACCTGATCTGTTTCAGAAAAACCGCTGGTGATTACCGCTTTCTGTCCAGGGTGCATACCGAGAATCTTTTTGTAGGTTTCAAGCCCGTCGATTCCGGGATCCATAATCATATCCAATACCAATAAATCTACCGTATTATCTTTCAGATAGTCAACCGCTGCTTCACCGCTTGAAACCACTGAAGCGGAATATCCCAGTTTTATTAGCATTTTAGAAGCTATTTCTCTTTGTTCTGCCACATCATCCACAACTAATATCGACTCTTCCTTTCCCAGCAAACTTTCGACAGACAAATCGTTGTTATCGTGGGCTATTTCCTCTCTAGTCACGGGAAAATAAAGGGTAAACGTCGTTCCTTTGCCTCTGGTGCTTTGAATATCTATATACCCTTCATGGTCTTTTACGGTGCCCCATACCACCGCCATACCCAACCCGGTTCCGCTTTTCCCCATAACTTTTTTGGTATAAAAGGGATCGAATATTTTATCCATATCATTATCTAAGATACCCATTCCGGTGTCGGAAACTGTAAGGACAACATAATCCCCTTCTTTCACATCGTCATAACCGCTTAAAGGTCTGTCGATATAACGGTTTTCTGTTGAAATCAATATCTCGCCTCCGGCAGGCATAGATTCAGCTGCATTAGATACTAAATTCATAATTGTCATGGATAGGTGGGCCGGGGAGCCCATAACAGGCAACAGTCCGCTTCCAAGATCGGTTGCGAGTTCAACTTGAAGGTGGTACAATTTTAGCTTATCATATTCGGGACTTTTTAAATATTCAGAAATAATATCATTAAGTTTCACAACCTCCTTGACGGCAACCCCTCTTCTTGCCAGAGTCAGTAAATCCTGTACGATAGCGGCGGCTTTTTCCCCTGATTTTTTTATGGTTAAGATAGCATTTCTTAAGGGGTTTTCCGGAGGAAGGTCCATTAAAATTAAATCGGGATAGCTTACCAGGCCTGACAAGATATTATTAAGATCATGGGCCACTCCGCCGGCAAGCGTTCCGATGGCTTCCATCTTTTGGGCGTGCTGGAGTTTGGCTTCCAACTTCTTTTTCTCTCTTTCCGATCGATAACGCTCGCTGATGTTAATTGCAATTCCGGCAAGCAGGAAAGGTCTCTTGTCTTTGAAGATAGGAAATTTGGTATAAAGATAATACTGGGTTTCATCACCAAATGTTATGGTTTCGACCGTGTTCGAGACCTTACTTTCGGACATGACGATTTTATCGTTTGCTTGCATCGGCCCGGCCACTTCAGCAGGCCAGATTTCATCATCGTTTAGGCCGATAAAGTCATCCGGATCAACCTTGAGGATATCTCTATAGGCTTCGTTGAAATAAATATAACGCCCGTTGATATCTTTCATGAAAGCTAAGGCCGGAAGATTTTTCATAAACGCATCAAAGAGCTCTTTGCTTTCTCGCAGTGCCGTCTCCACTAGAATGCGCTCCTTGATTTCCATTTGCAGCAGCTTATTGGTTTTGCTTAATTCGGTTGTGCGCTCTTTAACAAGGACTTCCAGGTGGTCCCGGTATGCACTTAATTCTTTCTCCGTTTTTTTCCGTTCAGTCACATCCGTTATTATGACTATGTAGGTGGATTCGTCTCCTTTCACCTCGTGTTTCTTGATGATAACCTGTCTGTTATTAAGCTCAACCGGCGTGTCCGCATCGATTTCAAGGGGCCGGCCTTTTTCTGTTTTCAACAGGGTTTCTATGTGCAAACGCTCCTTTTCGTCGAATAAATCTAAAAAATATTTAAACAAGAGTTTTTCCAGCGGCATACCGAAGAGAGATGCCGCCGTTAAGTTGGCATAAACGACCCTGCCGGAAAAAACCTCAAGAATTCCCTCTGCCATGCTTTCCAACATGGTTTCCAGATGGCGATTACGGAAAAGCAACTCTCTGGTCATTTGCCGGGGATATATTTCATCTAAGCCCCTAATTGCTTTGGGTCTGTCTTCCTTTTGCCAAGCATCCGATTCTTTTACCACCGCCAAAATATGCCCGGTAATTGAGTCTGCGGGGCCTTTGGCAATACAAGCATCCGCACCGATTTCGATGTAGTCAAAGTCAAGTTCGGAAGCCGCCGCTGAAACAAGCACCAGGTAACAATCCTGCAGGTGCTCCATTTTGCGGACAATTTTGCACAATTTGTCTCCACCGATCAGAGGCATCACAAGGTCGACAAAGATAATGTCAGGGGTATAGGAAATAAGCAGATCCAGGGCGGAGTAGCCATCTTCGGCCGTAATTACCTGATGTCCTTCTTCCTCCAGCAGATTTGATATTAACTCCAACATCTGCCGGTTATCGTCCACCACTAGAATTTTCTTTTTCATGCTAAAAAATCCTTATATAAGATCAAACGTAATAGTTCAGCCACCAAGGCACTAAGACACTAAGATTATAATACTAATTTAAATTGTCCGATTGGTTTGATTGGTTTAATTAGTTTTATTTGTTAACCAACCAAACCAATGGAACCAATTTAACCAATAAAACTGAATCATTAAGCTTTATAATCCAGACTCCTTCTTTGTGCCTTTGTGTCTTTGTGGCAAATATTTTTGGTTCCGGCTTGTCCGGGTTGGAGGAATTCAAATTAAACTATTATCGGCTTTTTTCCAAAAAACATTAATGAATTATGTAACTTAAATTGTCAACAGAAACGACCTGCCCCGGATCAATGTTAGCGCATCAACAGTTTATAAGCTGTGATCATGGCCACGTCTTTGCGGAAACGTTGCTCCACTTCCATTTTTAACAAAGCCGCCAGGGTTTTGTTATCCTGTTTTACTAAAAAATCCGGCGTAAGCCCCCGCCCCTGCCATGACGATCCTTTGGGGGAATACATGGCCCCCGTAATAAATTTAACGTGGAAATCATTATTAAGTTTAAACGTTTTTTCAAAAACCCCCTTGCCAAAAGTTTTCGTCCCGATGACAAGTGCTTTCCGGTGGTCCTGAAGGGCGCTTGCCAGGATTTCCGCAGATGAAGCGGTTTGGGGGTTGACCAGGACTGCAATATCAAACCCAAACGGCTGCGTGTTGACGGAAACGTAATTTTGCAGCTTTTGCGCCCGCTGAAACGTTCTCAAAAGAATCCGTTTCTCAGGCAGAAACAATTCAACCATTCGCAAAGACTCGGCAAAGACACCGCCGGGGTTGTTGCGAAGATCGATGATCAGCTTCTGAAAATCTTTATCTTTTAATTTAGTCAGCTCATCCTTCAGTTTATTCGACAACTTGGCCGTAAACCGTTTAATCTCCACCAAAGCAATTTCATCGGTAAGCCGGCTGATGATCAAAGTTTCCGTCTTAAATTTCCAGCGTGTTAGGGTAACTTTAAAAATTTTAACGTCCCGGTTCACGGTTAGGTCAACTTCAGTCCCCTCTTTGCCGTCTAAAAGTGCATTCAGCTCCTGCAAGGTTTTCCCTTTTAGCGATTGAGAATCGATCCGCAGGATATGATCAAAAGGTTTCAGAATCGAATCGGCCGGCGAATCCGGCAAAACTTCGGTGACCGTAAGACGGCCTTCATTGGGGTTAAAGGTACTTTTGATTCCGATTGAAACTTGATTGCCCTGTCGAGACAGGTAAATTTTCTCGTATTCTTCCGCCGTCCAGATTTTAGCAAGCTCCGGTTCTTTGGGCGGCGATATGTGGCGCAGCATCCCTTGGATTGCGGACCAATAAAGCGCATCCTCGGTGATTTCATCGCTGTAATAGTGCTGCATAATTAAGTTTTTAACTTCTTCAAATGTTTTTTTTGACTCGGGGAAATCATGATTCAGGCCGACAGGGAACAGTGGTTTAAAGGTCGTTTTTTCCCCGGCCCGGCTCCACGGTGTCCAAAAAATAAAAAAAAGCAATAAAAATCCGACTGCCGTCAGTTTTAAGCGTTTAGTCTTTGGTTGCATGATAAAGCTCTTTCCTTGTGGTTTTCAATAAACACCAAAATAAATTGTTTATAAAATTATTCGTTTGAGTTGTTGGCATGTAACTTATCAATAAGTTAGGGTTTAGAAAATCATCGGGCTTCAGAATTATTCAAAAAAGGCGCTATCAGCTACGCTATTTAATGGTTACCAAATATTTATGATTTGTCAAATTATTCGTGAGATTGTAAAACGTTTCGGCAGCAATCATAAATATTTGGTCACCGTGAGATGCCATGGCAGACGACCAGGATATCACCTTTTTTGAAAAACCCTGAAGCCCTTTTCCCGGGATTATTGAGAAGTTACGTTGGTGTCATGGCCTACCAGGGCCAGACCTTTGTCAGGTATTCTATACTGGGCCAGAAATCTCCTTCCCGGTGGGGCTCAAGCGTGATTACGGGAGGATCTTTTTTTATGCTTTTGAGATGTTCAAAGAGCATTGGAAAATCTATATTGCCCCGGCCCAACGCCAGATGCTCATCCTGATTGCCACAGTTATCATGGAGATGAACCTGGCCTAAAAATGGCCCCAGCGATTCAATCCATGTTTCCAGGGCGATGCGGCTGAAAGCGGCCTGATGGCCGGTATCAAAACAAAAACCAACGCGTTGATCAGCAAGACTTTCGAAAATTATTCGCATATCATCGGGGCCGTGTTCATATACATTCTCCAGCATTAATACACCGCCCTCATCTCTGACACGCTTGCTCAACCAGACCCATGTTTGCAGGCTGTTTTCAATCCACTGGTCTCTAAATACCCCATATCGCTTCCGGTCATATGCGGCGTGGCATACCACCGTTTTGGGCTTAAACAGCGGAATCAACTCAAGCATCTGCTCAAAACGATGCCGGGTTAAAGCTCTTACCGCCGGATCCGGCGAACCGGGGGACAGATCAATAAAGGGTGCATGCAGAGTAATGCTGAGACCGCGCTGATGAAGACGGTCGGCAATATTGCTGAATTGGGAGAAGCTGAAATTTTCCAGCGCAGTGCAATCCAGTCCGATTTCCGGATTCAAACGGTTTGTTAAAAACATATCAAGATACGATTCGTAAAGCATGGTAAAGGGAATGTTTACCTGAGTTATTTCGATAAGCTTGCTCATGGCTATCCTTCCATGAAAGAGCACTTAGTGATCGGGGAGTTTTCTCTTATGGTCGCTTCATGGAAAATCTTTTTTTAAACCGTGTGAACTCGTGTATAAGGGCTCGTAAAGAAAGAACAGAGGCTTTTATCACAAAAAACAACAGGTTTGCTTTACGATGGGCAATCGTTTGCTATGAAACAATTGCGGTATACGTCTGTTCTTTTTAACGGATCCCTAATACACTCAAACAGCACACGCTTTAAAAAAAGATCTTCCATTCCGCTGACAGATAATACTCTATAATAAAAACTCCCCGACCCCTCAGTTAATTAGTGTTAATCCATAAATGGTGATTTTGCCACAGATTGTTCTGGAAAAGAAGCGCTAATTGTGTAAATCAAAAATAATATTTTTCGGGTCTTCGTATTTTCGTGCTTTCGTGATAAGTTTATATAGTTTTAGTTCGCCTTCGTTAGGACCTTAGTTGTAAAATTTGTGTATTTTGTGGCAAAAATCAATTATTGAGCAGTACATTATTTCACGCAAAGGCGCAAAGCCCGCAAAGGAAAACAAAGATAAGTTTTTAAAGAATCTTGGCGTCTTTGCGCCTTTGCGAGAGAATCTTATTTAATTCTCTCCGAGGCGTAGGCTCTACGAGCCGGAGGCCGGTTTATCCGGTTAGGAGTTTTGAGTATGGAAAATAGCAGACAGGCGTCCATCAAAAGAAACCTGGCAATCAGGGCCCGGGTTATTCAGGCGGTTCGCCGGTTTTTTATTGATCATGACTATCTTGAAGTCGAAACCCCCTGCCGGATACCGGCCCCGGCCCCCGAGGCCCATATTGACGCCGAAGCTGCGGATAACTGGTATTTGCATACATCACCCGAACTCTGCATGAAACGGCTCCTGGCCGCCGGATACCCGCGTATTTTTCAGGTTTGCAGATGCTTCCGCAGTAAAGAACGGGGCCGGCGCCATCTTCCCGAAATGACGCTGCTGGAGTGGTACTGCGCCGGACATAGCTATCTCGATATGATGGACCAGTGTGAAGATCTGATACGGTTTACAGCCAAGCAAACCGGTTTAGGAAATGTTATTGTTTATCAGGACCAAAGCATCGATCTTAAAGCGCGCTGGGACAGAATGACAGTGGCGCAAGCCTTTGATAAGTTTGCGTCCATGTCAATGCAAAGCGCGCTTGCCAGTAATCGTTTTGATGAAGTGACGGCCGTTGAAATCGAACCTCATTTAGGGCGCACAAAACCGCTGTTTCTTTATGATTACCCGGTTTCAAGCGGCGCCCTCGCCAGATTGAAACCCGATGACCGCTCCGTTGCCGAGCGTTTCGAGCTTTACATATGCGGTCTTGAACTGTGCAATGCCTTTACCGAACTTGTTGATCCGGCTGAACAAAAAATCCGCTTTGAACATGAACAAACCGTCCGCAGGTTGTCCGGAAAAAATGTATCTCCAATGCCGCAAAAATTTCTGGATGCCTTGCAATATATGCCGGAAGCCGCCGGCAATGCCCTGGGCATCGACCGGCTGGTGATGCTGTTGGCCGACACCAACAAGATCGATGATGTGGTGGCATTTACGCCTGAAGAACTTTAACCCGAGCTTCCCACAAGCCTGAGCAACACAGAAACTGCGTTGTTGCTTGTGACCGTGGAAGGTCTACTAAAAAAATGAACATCGAACATCGAACGTCCAACATCGAATGTTGAATGGGAAAATTAATTAAGATTTTCGTTACGAGTATCAAAACGGCTGAAAAGAAAAAGAAATAGTCATTCAAGGTTTGACATCGGATTTTTGAAGATAAATGAAATTAAATTGCTGAGCGGAGCGACATCATTATTCGATGTTCAACGTTGGACGTTCGATGTTCGATGTTCAGTCTGTTCGATGGTCGTTGACTCAGCCTCGAAGTAAAGTGCTACGTCTGCGGGCTGAAATGCCTTGTTCCTGCGCCGCTCAGACTCGGGAGAAACTCGGGTTGGTCCTAATTTTTGTAAAAAATATAATTGGTTTTTAATGTATTCGGGAATATAACATAAATAATATATCAGGATAGCAAAAAAGCCGAGTTGGGCTTTGATTGATCCTCAATTAACTTTTGTTTTTTAGGAAAACGCAATGGAAAATAAAAAATCGAAATCATTGTCGGATGTCGAGTGGGAGCAACGCACCCTGTGCCGTGATGAAAGCTGTATCGGTGTGATCGGTCCCGACGACCGCTGCAAGGAGTGCGGCCTGCCCTATGAAAGCGAAAAGCAGCAAGAATTTTCGGAAGAATACGCGGCATCAGATTCAGAAGCAGAAGAAGACGAAGTTGCTGAAGACGAAGTTGCTGAAGACGAAGTTGCTGAAGACGAAGTTGCTGAAGACGAAGTTGCTGAAGACGACGCCGTCACGGATATCGAATGGGAGCAGCGCACCCTGTGCCGCGACGAAAGCTGTATCGGCGTAATCGGCCCCGGCGGCCGCTGCAAGGAATGCGATCTTCCCTATGAAGATGGATAGTAAAGAATCTACGTCCAAATGATGTGGCTTTTGGATCAACCCCGAAAGACTCGATAATCAAAAAATTTAAATCTGAATATCGAAATTAGGATTTTGACTGAACATGACTTTTCGTTCAGGCAGTAACTATAAGTCCAGCGGCCCCACCTGCAAATCCGTCTCGGCCGGCACCCCGTTTTTAGGATAGGCAAATAAAAAGAAGAGACCCACGCTCAGCATCATCAATATGGCTCCGGATGGAAACGCATGGCGAAGCTGAAAAATATCCATCATCAAACCGGCAAACAAAGATCCTGTCAGCATACCCAGGCTATGTGACATCGACATCAGGCCCATGACAGATCCCATTGCATCGGTAGAGCCGCCCTTTAATACCGCCAGGGCCATCAAGGCCGGCATGGCAACGCCCCCACCCACCCCGAACAACACATTGCCCAGCACAAGGTCCCAAAAGGAGTCCGCCCATTCAAAAGAAAGAATTGCAACACTGATGATGAGTCCGCCGGTTACAACCATCATTTTGCGGTTTAGCCTGTCAGCCAGAAAACCCATAGGCAGATGCATCAATCCGCTGAAAAACACTCCTAGCATCACCAACACCCCGATGGACGAACTTGACAGAGAGAACTCCGAATCCGCCAAAACCGGCAAAAAGCTCCAGATGACCCCGATACAGGCCGCATATGCCATTCTGAAAAGAAACAGCCCGGCTACTTCACGATCATACAGCAGCCATTTCCAGTCTATGGGTGCTTTTCCGCGGCCGACAACCTTTTCCGACCGTGTGGGCGGCAGTAGAAAATAGCTTAATAAAAAGCCGACAAACGCCAGAAACCCCATGGACGCAAAGGACGTATTAAGGCTGAAGCTGTCGTTGATGACCCCGCCGATAAAGGGGCCGATACTCAATCCGGTGAACATCGACATGTTGAACAACCCCATGGTCGTACCTTCCCGGCCGGCCGGAGTTATATCTCCAATATAAGCCTGGGTAGCCGGCATTATCATGGCCGAGGCAATGCCCTGAAGGAATCGGATGGCGATAAGAGCCTCAACATTACGGGCCAATATGAAGGCCATCGACACCAGCGCATAGGCCAAAAGTCCGGCAGCAATAATCGGTTTGCGTCCTTTTTTGTCGGAGAGCCTGCCGAAATAAGGCAAAAAAAACGTCCTGGACAGGGAAAACGCACCGAATATCATAGCGATGTACAAGCCGGTGGCGCCCAGGCCGTGGGCATAGACCGGCAGCAGGGGAACAACGATCCCGACACCGGTGACTGTGCAAAATATGGAAAAGAACAGGGTGCCAAAAATTTTTTTATCAAATTTATTCATACATATAATAATCGTTAGAATTACTGCTGCTTAAAATATTTTTCTGAATGAATGCTAAAGCTACAATGCATTATTGTTAAATGTGATTATTATATAAAACGCCCCCCACCATTATAGTGGAGGGCTGGAAACAATCTATCAACACATTAAATGTTGCGAATATCGTAGGCGTTCACAGGTTCAAGGTTCAGAAGTTCAGGGTTGTTTTTTTTGTTAACCTTTACTAATTAGCCCCGAACCCTGGTCGCCTACGGCGCCGCCAGGCGGGTAAACCTTTGAACCCTGAACCTGTGAACCTGTGAACGGTTACCGAATACCAGCCAAGACAGATTCGACCAGGTTTCTTATCTCTGAAAGTCTGGATTCCGACAAGGCTTCAAAACGGAGCACCAGGGCGGGCTGGGTGTTGGATGCACGCACAAGCCCCCAGCCGTCTTCAAACAGCACCCGAACTCCGTCAATATCAATAACCTTATGTTCTTTTCGGAAATATTCAGTCACTTTTTCCACAACGGCGAACTTCTTGTCATCCGGGCATTCAACGCGGATTTCGGGTGTTGAATACGTAGCGGGCACATCGGATAAAAGCTCGGATATCTTCTTGCCGGTTCCGGTTAATATTTCAAGAAGCCTGCAGGATGCATAGATGGCATCGTCATAACCGAAATAACGGTCGGCAAAGAAGATATGGCCGCTCATTTCACCTGCAAGCTCCGCCTTTTCCTCTTTCATCTTCTTTTTGATCAACGAATGTCCGGTCTTCCACATAATCGCCCGCCCGCCGTGTTTTTCAATGTCGTCGTACATTGTCTTGGAACATTTTACTTCAGCTATGAAAGTGGCTCCGGGTTTTCTTGAAAGAATTTCTCTGGAAAAAATTATCATCAACTGATCGCCGTAGACCATATTACCGGCTTCATCCACCACGCCGATCCGGTCACCGTCGCCGTCATAACCGATGCCGATATCCAGTCCCCTGTCCTTTACCAGAGCGATGAGATCCTGCATGTTCTTTGCGACGGTAGGGTCAGCTTCATGATTCGGGAAAGTACCGTCCATATCGCAGTAAATATCATGGACCTCGCACTTCAGGCTCTGCAATACCGGCACGGCAACCACCCCGGCCGTACCGTTGCCGGCATCCACACCAACTTTGATCGATCCCTGTAGGGTTATATTGTTCTCAACAAACTTTTTGTAGGGCGTAACTACATCAGCAGCGGAAAGCGATCCCTGGCCCTGGATAAATGCTTTTTTATTGATGATGCCCATAATTTTTTGAATATCCTGGCCGTGGATCGAATCCAGGTCTATGCAGAGTTTAAACCCATTGTACTCCCCGGGGTTGTGGCTGGCAGTCACCATAACCCCGCCCTCTTTATCAAGCTGCTGGATTGAAAAATAAAACACCGGTGTCGGGCAGACGCCGATATCGACCACATCACATCCGGTGGAGAGCAAACCTTCGATAACCTTCTGCGAATAGAGGTCTGAAGTCAACCGGCAGTCGCGCCCTACGGTCAGCTTTGATTTTCCGTGCTTTTTAAGGAAAGTACCCACGCCCTTTCCAATCAGCACCACCTCATCTTCAGTCATATCCTTTCCGGCAACACCTCTGATATCGTATTCCCTGAATATTTCCGGATTCATGCCCGTCCCCTTTCTTAGACTGTAAAAAATAAAATGCTCAATTATTCCAAATGGAGCGTATGGCCAAAAGTTGAGATTATTATACAGCAATATGGTACAGAAATAAACAAGCATCTATTACTTGACACGCGCGCAGCATGTTTCTATACTCGCTGGATATTTGATCAAATATAATCCTTATCAAATCAACCAGTTATAAAATA
>NZ_JAZFTO010000058.1:0-3560 GCF_036446775.1 Candidatus Desulfatibia sp. | reverse complement strand
AACACCTCTTAAATCCATAATTACATCCTTAACCAATAACCAATTCTCAAGTAATCGCTTTCGTTGCTCCTGTAGTGAATCCGCCATCTACCAAAATTATCTGGCCTGTAATATATTCGCAAGCATCCGAAGCCAAAAAGACAACTGTGCCATCAAGGTCATTCGGCTGGCCGGGGCGATTCAGAGGAATGCGCTCCGTGATATAATTTAACCATTCTTTATTCTCGTACAGCACTGCGTTTTGTTCTGTTTTAAACCAGCCGGGAGCTAACACGTTGACCGTAATTCCAAATTTACCCCATTCCGCAGCCAAACTTCTGGTCATTGACAGGATAGCCCCTCGACTTGCGGTATAAGCTGCGATGCCCTCCATACCGAAAACGCAGGTGCAAGAGCCGACGTTTATTATCCTGCCGTAGTGTCGTTTTATCATCTCCTTAGCAACTGCCTGAGCACAAAAAAAGCTGCCTTTGAGATTGGTATTCAGAACAGTGTCCCAATCCTGCTGCGAAACTTCGGTGCTTGGCTTTCGGATATTTAAGCCGGCATTGTTGACCAGAATATCAATTTTTCCATATTCCTTTATGGTCATCTGAACCATATTATCAATATCACTTTGTGAAACCACATCCAACTGGACAGCTAACGCCCTTCTACCCAAAGACTCTATTTCCTGTTTGAATTCGGTCAGTCTCGATAATTCTCTGCTGGTAATAACCAAATCAGCTCCGGCTTCGGCAAGTGCCCTGGCGAAATACTGGCCCAGACCACGGCTGGTTCCGGTTACAATTGCCACTTTGCCGGAAAGATTAAAAAGGTCCTGCATTTTCATTTCCCCAAATTTTATGGTTCTAAAACAATTTTCAGTAAGTTTTCCTCGGCCTTGAGCAATCGCTCAAAGGCACTCGGCCCATCTTTCAACGGCAAAACATTGCTGATTAACGGCTCGACGTTAATTTTGCCCGAAGCTACTAAGTTTATACAATCGCGAAATTCACCCGAACTGGCATAAGACCCCGTGAAAGTCAGCTCCCTGGCAACTAATTCCTGCAAATTGAACTCAGCGGTCTTTTCCAGATTACCGACAGCGACAAGATGGCCGCCGGTCTTTGTTAGAGAAACTCCATCCCGGAAAGTCTGCGCGTATCCAACGGCCTCGAAAGTAACATCCGCCCCTCTGTTTTTTGTTTCTTTGAAAATCGTTTCTCTTAGGTCAGACTTAAGAGGATTGATGGCTTTATCCGCACCCAATTTCCCGGCTACCTCAAGTCGGAATTCATTGATGTCGGCTACAATAACTTTGGCTGCACCTCTTAGCCGGGCTGCCTGCAGAATGAAAAGACCGATTGTCCCTGCTCCAATAACCACAACAGTATCATCAGTCGAAATAGGTGCCCTGTTGGCGGCGTGCGTACCTATTGACGCCGGCTCTAAAAGAGCCGACTGAACAAATGACATATCGTCCGGAATTTTCGAGACAATCCACCACGGCACTGTAACATATTCAGCAAATGCACCGTGCCTTTTGAACTCCGGCGTGGAAACTCCTAATACCTGTCGTTTTTCACAGCGATTATATAAGCCCATCCGGCACGGTTGACATTTATTGCAATATACAGTTGAATCAAAGCAAACTCTATCGCCCTTTTCAAATCCCTTTACATTTTCGCCGGTCTCTTCAACGACACCCGCCGCCTCATGGCCCATAATCAAAGGAGGAATCCTTCTGCCGGTCTTACCTGTGAAGCCCTGCACGTCCGAACCACAAATTCCACAGGCCTTGACACTTACCAGTACCTCATCGTCACCAATCACAGGATGGGTAAAATCCGAATATTCTAAACAATATGGTTTAGTGTAAAGTAATGCTTTCATTTAATCCTTTGTTCGATAAACTAAAAATAAATGCAATCTGAAATACACCGGCATAACAAAATACCCGAAAAGCAACCAATATTCACCAATTTTATTACAGAAGAGCTAAAAAATTACCTTTCAAAAGTTCTTAGACAACCTTACAATAAAAATCGTAAGGTATTTTCCTGCACCACCACTTGAAGGGACATTATTATGGCCGATGACTTAGTACTACAACGCCATTTAAGGTTGAAAGATGCAACAACGTATAACAGATAAATCGATACCCATTTCACGCAATCGCCTTCGTTTTTTTCTCGTATGGCAGCGGCGAGAACAGGCTATACGGTGTTGCGTTACTGTAATAATTTCTGCTGTCCGTTCCAAGAATCTTTCCTGTACCCGGCCCGTCAGCCACAGAGACCGAACCAGGGCTGAAGAGGCTGTGCGGATTTGGCAAACTGTCAACTCCGGTTTTTTTTCCCCGCCAGTCATGATGCACCTTAGCCAAAAACAAATGGCTCACAGCAGTGATTATCAAATGACGACGGAGAGATTTATAATTACGAACCTCGAAATGGCTCAGTCCAAGTTCACTTTTTTCATCCTCAAAACACCTCTCCACATGCCAGCGAGAAAAGCCGACATGAAGCAACACTTCCAGTGGTGTACCTTCAGGAGCGTTGGAGACAAAGTATTTAATCTCTTTGGGGTTTTCAACATTGCGGGCAACAATCAGCCAATGTGCTCGAGTAGGCAAGCCATCACACTTAAGGTAAAACCTGGCAGCTTTAGCCTCCCAGACCATCGGGCCTTTAGTGGTATCTTTGATATGGAACTTCTCCCACGGAATCTTTCGCAATACAGGAGAATGAAGCAGCAGTTGTTTTACACTACTGGCAGAAGGACTTTTGGCCTTAAGACGCGGAAATCCGCGTTTTCTGCCCATTTTGCGATGATGTTCTTTATGCAGAATAGAGGGCTTAACCAGCCAGCCTGTAAAGATGGCAGGCACTTCTACCACATATCTTTGACCTCTATCGTCCAGCTTAAACAGAAACTCCGGAACCTTGCCATAGCCTTCATCAGCGCTGACCCACTCGAAACGAATACCATTGGCAACGGCACGTTCCCACAACTCAAAAGCAATCTGCCACTTTGGACGATGTGTCATTTGTTCCGGTATTCCTGCTGCCTTACAACGCAGCGGATCATCAGCCCAGCTTTTTGGCAGGAACAATTCGCCATCCAAAAGACAGTGGAAATTTCCAGCGGTGTAATTCAAATGTACTGTAACAACACAATTGTCTTTCTTGCCGGTATTGCCGCACCATTGACGCTGGACACCGGGAGTTTTGTTGCCTTTTTTGGAATGGCCGGTTTCATCGAATATCCCAATGGAACAGGGATGCTGGTGCTGGCTTGCAACGATTCGCTCAAGCGTATCAAGCATATGCATTTCATCCCATTTATGCAGGGACAAAAACTGTTGCAAGTTTCGCGGAGGCACAGAAGCAGCGTCAGCCATCGGTTCGATGCTTTTTCGCTGCAGGTCGGAGAGCTGGCCGGTCACATAAGTTTTGAGGCTTTCAACCGTCTCGATACGACCGAAGCAATCATCGAATTGTTGCAGATACTTGTTCAACATAGGTTCCAACTGTTTAATTTGTTTGGCGTCCATATCATATCTCCTTTCAGAATAA
>NZ_JAZFTO010000057.1:0-25262 GCF_036446775.1 Candidatus Desulfatibia sp. | reverse complement strand
CTTGTAAAATCAGCCATTAGGAAAGGCAGTCAGGCGCTCATTGCGATATTGCGGACCAAGAATATGTACCCCAATGCAATATACGCAGCCAAAATAGCCGAAGAGGTCGTCAACTTATATAAATCCAAAGATGCTGATTCCGTGGAGCTTTATTTTGACGATAAAGAAATTTCGGCAGAAGGCCGCGATGCTGCCGAACCTTTGGATGATAATGAAAGCGAGTCGGTAGAAATAGAAATAGATGAACTGCTTGATGATGATGCTTCAGAGCCGACATATGATGATAATGAAATCGATGATATTACCATTCCGATTAAAATCGCAGACAGTGATGCCGCTGATGCAGATAATGGGCAATAAGCAAGGTCTGAGATTATAATAATGACCGGCAATGGTCCCTTTTGCAAAAACAAAACAGCCGGCTTTTAAACCGGCTGTTTTTATTGGACATGTGGTGGAGCTGAGGGGGGTCGAACCCCTGACCTCATGACTGCCAGTCATGCGCTCTCCCAGCTGAGCTACAGCCCCGCACGTGAAACCAAAAATTAACAAAAACCGTATAATGTGTCAATAAATAAAATCGTAAAACGATTTTATGCGGGTATGGGTTGACAAAATTGAAGAGAGTAAATATTATCAATTGTTTGTAATATGCAACATATTGAATAAACAAGACTTTCCATACATTTTATAATTTTTGGTGATTGGAATGAGTGGTTCATAGGGAAGGTGCGGATATGAATCCAAAAAGCTTTGTAAACCAGTCGGGTGCATTTGCTCAGCAACAGGACCACGCAGGAACGTTTAAAGAACTTGAGGCCACGGAGTTGTACTGTCCACGGTGTCGACGTGCGGTTCCTCTCCGCAAGCGCCTTCTGCTTGTTCTTCCCGAAGGTGATAAATATGAATATCTGTGTGCGTTCTGTTCAGAGTCAGTGGGAACCAAGATCGATCGACAGCAAAAGCCCGTGTCGATAATCGTTTAACCCTAATCCGGATAAACCGGAAAGAATAGCCACAAAGGCACCAAGACACAAAGAATAACTGTTTATTATAATTTAACTTCGTGTCTTTGTGTCTTGGTGGCGAAAACATTTTATTAGATAAATCCTTCGCAAATATGATGCGTTTTTCAAAGGTCTCAAAATATCGTGTGAATTGAGGAGAGTAATATATGCTCAGATTAATGCGGGAACAAGCCTCGAGTTGGTTAATCAAGGTCCTGTTAGGCGCAATAGTGGTGGTGTTTATATTCTGGGGTGTCGGCTCGTTTAGATCCCAGAGAGGCGGCAGTGTTGCGGTGGTCAACGGGGATGTCATCACCTCAGATGATTATAGAAATGCTTATAACAACCTGGTCGAACGAGTACGTCAAAGTTTTGGCAACCAATTTAATGAAGATATATTAGAAACGCTGCGGGTCAAGGAACAGGCCTTAAACCAGCTTATCGATAACCGGCTTTTGGTACAGGAGGCGCAGAGACTTAAATTTCGAGTTTCCAACGAGGAACTTGCCGAGGCTATCATGGATATCGGTGCCTTTCAGAACGCCGGCGCATTTGACAGTCGTCTGTATAAAAACGTGCTCACTCGACTGCGGCTGACTCCCGAAGAATTCGAGGTCTCCCATAGAGAGTCTATGCTGACAGAAAAACTACGATCACTGGTAACGGAAAGCGTTAAGGTCGCGGATCAGGAAGCTCGGGAATGGTATAATTGGCAAAATGCATTGGTGGATATCGATTACTTATTTTTTAAGCCTGATCGCTATAAGGATATCAATCCGGCGCTTGAAGAGATCAAGGGGTATTTTGAAGATAACAAAACCTCCTATAAAACCGAACCAATGATAAAAGTCCGCCACTTAAAGTTCAGCTCTGATGCTTACACGTCGCAAGTGAAGGTCAGCGATGATGAAATCCGGGATTATTATGATATCAATCAGGAAGAATTTACAAAACCTAAAACGGTTGGGGCCCGCCATATCCTGATAAAGCTCGATCAGGCTGCTGATGCAGAAGCTGTTGAGAAGAAAAGAAAAAAAGCATTAGATATTCTTAAAATGGCCAGAGAAGGCCGGGATTTTGCCGCACTGGCGCAGAAGTATTCCGAAGGTCCCACTAAAAACAAAGGAGGGTACCTGGGTGAATTCCGAAAAGAGACCATGGTAAAACCTTTTGCGGATAAAGCCTTTACCATGAAACCAGGTGAGATCAGCGAACCGCTGCGTACTCAGTTCGGATGGCACGTCATTAAAGTTGAAAAAGTAACCCCGGCGTCAAACCTTTCACTGGAAGAAGCCCAAAAGACAATTTTAAAAAAACTAACGGATGAAAAAGCAAAAAGTCTGGCGTACGATGAGGCTGCGGCGGTTTCTGATATTTCTTTTGAAGGTGATGATCTTATGCTGGCGGCGGAAGAACGCAACCTGAAGGTGATGACGACGGAATTCTTTACGAAAAAAGGGGCGGTTGAAGATGTCAGAGAACCTGCTAAATATGCTTCAGTCGCTTTTGACCTTCAGGGAACGGAAATCAGTGATATCCAGGATTTTGTAGATGAATATTACATCATGCAGGTTGTAGAAAGAATACCTGCCAAGATCCACGAATTCGCAGACGTCAAAGAAAAAGTCCGGTCCGCTTTAGTGAAGGAAAAACAGGATCAGCAAGCGCGGGAGGATGCCAATGCGCTTCTGTCGGCTTTAAAAAGCGGAGAATCCTTAAGCTCTGAAAGCAAAAAATATAAAATAGAACTTAAGTCCACCGGGTTTTTCAAGCGCAATGACTCGATTCCGGGGATCGGATTTCAGCGGCAGGTGATAGAAGCGGCCTTCAAGCTTTCTGATAACAAGAAATTGGCGGAAGAAGTTATCAAAGATGGTCAAGGGTATTATGTGATTCAATTCAGAAAGAGAAAAGATCCTGATCCCTTTGGATTCGGCTCAGAAGAGAAAAGGATAAAGCAAAGTTTGCGGGAGCAGAAAAAAGCCAGAATTTATAATGCTTTTGTGGAGCAAATCAAAAGCAAAAGTGAGATCACAATAAAAGAGGAATTTTTAGAATAGCCCGGATATTTCAGGCATGATTAGAGAAATATTAGCGATATTATTTCCCTGTGTACTTCGTGGTGAAATAAAATTTGCCACAAAATTCACAATTAAGGAACTAATCCACATAAATAGTGCGCGTATTTTCCCGGTGGTCAACCAGATAGAGCAGGACGCCCTTTTCTTTGATCTTATCTAAAAGCAGGGGCAATTTTTGTCTGTCGATCTGGTAAACCCTGAAATAGAGATTAAGACGGTCAGGGGGGGCATTATCCCAGGAACTTAAAATACTTGCTATGCGCCCTCCGTATTCGTGGACAAGTTGCCTGACTTCCTTGATAGGGCCCGGTTTGTCTTTCAGGCGAATGGCAAACTGGATGCCTTTTTTACCAAGTCCGGTTAGAGTTATGATCACCCTGAAAAGGTCGCTGCGGGTTATAATGCCAACCACCTGGTTCTTTTCATCGACGACCGGAAGACCTGAGAACTTTTTTTCAAGAAGGATGGCCGCAGCTTCTTCAACTGTATAGTCCGGGGAGATGGTATGAACGGGTGCCCTCATTAAGTCCCTGACTTTTATCTTGGATATCAGGAACAGCAGTTCGTGCATATCGAGCGTGGTGGCGTCCGATGGAGAGGCTTTTTTCAAATCTCCGTCGGTAATAATTCCGACCATACTCCCTTTTTCCATGACCGGGAGGGCGTTGATCTTGTGTTCCCGCAGTAAACAGCCGGCATCTTGCATGGAATCCTCAGCATTCACGGTGATTACATCTTTGCTCATCCAGTTTTTGACCAGCATCTTTTATCCTCCTTTTAAGGCGTTAGATCAAAATATCGTGTTTTTAAGTTAAGTCCCTAACCCGGATAAACCGGCCTCCGGCTCCGCTTCCAGCCCGTAGGGCTTACAGGCCGGAGGGTAGAGCCTACGCCTCGGAGAGAAATAACAAATCACAAGCATCAAATTTCAAATAAATTCCAAACTGCAAGCTCCAAATTACAAATACTAAAAAACTAAACTATTTTAATTTTTCCCGTATTGATGAAAATATCTTTTTCAATTCGTTTGGCCTTCTTCACGATTATAAGGTTTGGAATTTTGAATTTCGGTCACCTGTCGAGAGCCTCTAGGTCGAACGATTGTAATTTGTTTGTTTTTTGGGATTTGTTATTTGGAATTTCCGATAGCTCAATTACTCCATGAATGGATACGAAGAAGTTTTGCCATAAAATGCAAAAGATTTACACTTAAGGGACTAAAACGTGATGAATTCGATTTTTATGAATTCATCAAATTTATATTGTATCCTTTCCTCTCTCACCGGTGCGTACCCTGACGGCAGTTTCAACGGGGAACACAAATATCTTTCCATCGCCGATTTTCCCGGTATTGGCGGCGTTTTGGATTGTTTCAACGACTTCTTCAGCCCGGCCGGCTTCCACTACGATATCGATCTTGATTTTGGGAATAAAATCCACCACATACTCCGCGCCGCGATAGATTTCTTTATGACCCTTCTGCCGCCCATACCCTTTTACTTCCGATATGGTCATGCCCTGAATACCGATTTCATTTAAGGCTTCCTTGACATCATCTAGTTTAAACGGCTTGATAATGGCTTCGATTTTTTTCATAATTTCACTCCTTTAATAAAATCGTTGCACGATTTTATATGACGCGGCTTTGCCGCTTTTGCCTCCAGTTAATTGATCTCAAAGGCCCTTTCACCATGCAGAGCATTGTCCAGTCCTATAATTTCATCCTCCTCATCCACCCTGAGACCGCCGGTGATAAACTTGGTGATATAAACCACAATGAGGGTTCCGACCGCCGTATAAACGGCAGTGGCAACAATGGAAATGGCCTGTATACCAAGCTGCTTTGGATTTCCGAAAAACAACCCCTTAGCGCCTTCGGTGATGGCCGGATTGGCGAAAAGACCGGTTGCCAAGGCACCCCAGATACCGCACATGCAATGCACTCCAAAAGCATCCAAAGAATCGTCGTATCCTAATTTTTTCTTGAGTACAGTAACACTGTAAAAACCCACTAAGCCGGCACCTAATCCAATCACCAGTGAAGCGGAAAGTCCTACAAATCCGGCCGCCGGCGTGATGGCCACCAGCCCGCAAACAACCCCTGAAGCGATCCCCAGGACCGTCGGTTTTTTATCTACGATCCATTCGGCGAACATCCACGCCAGAGCCCCCATGGCAGCCGAAGTATTGGTGACCAAAAACGCCGAAGCGGCCACCCCGTCCGCGGCCAGTTGGCTGCCGGCGTTGAAGCCGAACCACCCAAACCACAACAAGGCGGCTCCCAGGGCCGTCAGGGTAATACTGGAGGGAAACATGGCCTCCTTGCCGTATCCGATCCGTTTTCCGAGTACCAGGGCCAGAACTAAACCGGCAACACCGGCATTGATATGCACAACGGTTCCGCCGGCAAAGTCCAATGTACCCATGTTTGACATCCAGCCGCCGCCCCAGACCCAGTGCGCAATGGGTGAGTAAATCAAGGTCAGCCATAAAACAGTAAAAACAATCCATGAGGAAAATTTCATGCGGTCGACGATGGAACCGAGTACGAGGGCCACGGTGATTCCGGCGAAGGTCATCTGAAAAACGACAAATATATAAGTGGGTATGGTTCCGGACAGGCTGTCGACGCCAATTCCGCTTAAAAACAGGTTTTCCAGGCCGCCAATGATTCCGGCTTTGTCCGGTCCAAAGGCAAGCGTATATCCCCACATCATCCAGATTACACTGGCAAGACAATAGGCCATAAACGTCATGGCAAAGGTGTTCAGGAGGTTCTTGTGCCTTGACATGCCTCCATAAAACAGGGCCAGACCGGCAGGCGTCATTACCATTACCAACGCTGTAGCTACGATCATCCAGGCCGTGTCTCCGGAATCCAATGCTTCGGCCGCAAACACCGAAGATAATGGGATCATTGAAAGGATGAACGCTGTTACCAATATTTTTCGCTTCATATTAAATCCCTCCTTTAATAAAATCGTTGCACGATTTCTACGCGAACCCTTAGTTGTTTTGAAAACGTTCACAGGTTACATTTTTGCCGTACGGAATTGTTTTGAAAGATGAACGTCGAACGTCCAACAGACTGAACATCGAACATCGAACATCGAACGTTGAACATCGAATAATGATGTCGCTCCGCTCTGCAATTTAATTTAATTTCATTCGTTTTTTTATATTCATCATTCGATGTTGGACGTTCGATGTTCGATGTTCATCCGTCCTTCTCTTCTCATTCAACATTCGATGTTGGACGTTCGATGTTCAATGTTCATTTTTTTTAGTAGACCTTCCACAGTCCATTCAGTGCAAAAACAACTTAGCGCTTATGGCTTTGTATCCCCAGCCCCTGGAAGAACTTCTGCGATGGCGGCTTTAACGGCCGCCACCTGATCCGGTGCATCCACCTTTTGCCCGTCAAAATCCCGGACGTAAAAAACGTCAACCACCTGATCGACATTGGTGGCGATTTTCGATACCCAAACATCCAGTTTGCACCTGAACAGCGCATCGGTAATACTGTAAAGAAGTCCCGGAAAGTCGTAAGCGAAGACTTCAACAATTGTAAAAAAACTCGAGCCTTCATTATCTACAACCACGCGATGGGGCCGTGGCCTGGTACTGCGGCTGGAAGTTCGATAGGCCGCCATTTTTTCTTGCAAGGCTCCGGCTAGATCCAGCCGTCCCGTCAGAGCAGCCTGAAGATGCCCCTCGGCACGGCTCCATCGATCGGCTTCAAAGAGTTGATCCGGCGGCGGTGTCACTTCGAAGATATCCAGAGCGATATTGTTGCGCCAGGTAAAGGCCTGAGCGTCTAAAATATTAAGGTTATTTAAGGTAAAAATACCGGAAATCTTGGAAAAGAGTCCCGGCCGATCTTGGGCGCAGACCGTGACCGTACGTGTATTGGAATCCGGCGTGGGAGTAACGTTCCAGACAAACTCCGCCGCACCTAACGTATTGTAAAGGTGAATATGTTCCAGAATATGCTTTGCCGGCATATACAGAAGATAGCGCGGCGACATGAAGTTAAACAGCGTTTGCAGATTCTGCCTGGCTTCGGGATCAGGGGCCGATTCCAGGATTTTTGTTTTTTTGCTTGCAACGACTTCCATTGCTTCGTGAGTTGCCAGTTCCCCCTTTTCCAGAATACTGAAGACTTTGAAAAATAAATCTTTTAAAAGGGTTGCGGTCCAGTCGTTCCAGGCGATCGGGCCGGTTGCCATGGAATCGGCCACCGTCAAAAGATAAAGCAGTTTCAAGCGTTTGATATCCCCTATAATGCGGGCGCAATGGATGGCGGTCTGTTCGTCATACAGATCTCTGCGGGTGGCCGTTTTGACCAGTCGAAGGTGCTCTGCAACCAGAAACGTAACCGTTTCGATATCTTTTTCCTTAAAACCTCTGCCGGCCAGTGCCTTGCGTACAATTCCGGCGCCGCTAATGGAATGGCTTTCTGCGGGTGTGCCTTTACCGATATCATGGAACAGGGCTGCCCAGAACAGCAGTCTCCGGTTTTTGAGTTCCTTGTACAAATCAGCGCCCAATGGGTCTTTGGCCGCACCTTCGGCCGTACCGAATGTTTTCAGCGTCTGAATTGTCCGCAGCGAATGACGGTCCACGGGATAGAGATGATAGCGGTCATATTGGATTCTGTTTTCGATCTTTTTATACTCGGGGATAAACTTTACCAAAATGCCGGTGTTTAACATTTCATCCAGAACATTGAACGTGGACGGCGGTGCTGTTAGAATTCGTTCAAACGATTTTATGTTTTCGGACGCAGACAAAAAATTATGGTCCACCAGATAGGAAAATTCCTTGACCAGCCGTTTGGCCTCGATGCTTAAAGGGATTTCAAGACGAACGCTCTCTTCAAATATCTTTATCAGTAGATCGGGAGCCTCCAGAATTTTCTCCGGTGACACAAAGTTAAGCATCCCTTCGTCAGTCACTTCCAGCGCTGTTACGCTGCTGGATTTGACAACCTTTTTCCGGCGTTTCAGCTTCGGGGTGTACCCCAGTTCATAAAAAAACATCAGATGTTGCTGTTTGACAAATTCCATGTGAGCATGGAGTTCACCCAAAAACCTTTCAACCGGCTGCTGCCCGTTTTCGGGTTGGAATCCAAGGACTGCGGCCAACGGGATCTGGTACTCGAAATGAAGCCGATCGCATCTTCTGCCGGTTAAATGGTGCAAGCGGTTTCTGACGTTCATGATAAACTGCAATGAGTTGATCAAGTAATCATATTCTTCATGGGAAAGGTAACCATGATAAATGAAGTCTCTGATTTCTTTGAGATTCGTTTTTATTTGAGCGATCCACAGCATGGTGTGATAGTCCCGCAGACCGCCCTGACCTTCCTTGAGATTGGGCTCAATCAAATAGGCCGAATCGCCAAAATAATGGTGACGATCACGATTGTGTTCGATTAGCTGCTTAATAATGCTTTTTGTTTTTCTGCGGCCGATTTTGTTCCGAAGCTTCTCCATCAGGTCCGAATATAACGGCGACATGCCGCAAATAAACCGCGCGTCTAAAATAGGCGTTAGAACCTCAAGATCTTCAAGGGCCATGCCGATGCATTCCTTCATAGAACGGGTGGCATAACCGACATCCAGACCGATATCCCACAAGGGATAAACCACCTCCCGGATGAGCTCCTCGGCCTGATCCGGAACGTACTTTCCGAAAAGAAAAAGCAGGTCCACATCCGAATGAATGCATTGTTCCTGCCGGCCGTAGCCACCCAGGGCAATAATTGCATAAGGATTTTTACTAAGACCCATATGGGGGCCGATACGGCTGATCACAAAACTTTCACGAAAATAATCGTCCAAAAAGCGGGCGTGCTTGCGGGGGAAGTCGGGGGCCTTACCGCTGATAAAACGTAAGATCAGCGCTTCCCGTTTTTTCTGAAGCACTTCCGAGATGGGTTGATTTTCAGTTTTCGTGTTGGTTTGCATCAAGGCCCTATTTCCCTCAGCCAAAAATATGTATACCAAAAATTCTTTGAGCATGTTTTCGAAAATAAAAACATTTGTTTATGTTTTAAGAGCAATAGTCGTGCCACAATTTTCTAATAGTAAAATAGCAATGTTTACAGAATATTATAGCCATCCAGGTATACGGACAAAAAATTAGTGGATGACAATTATGTAATAACAAGGCAATTAAATCACAAAATTGTAAGGAATTCTTAGCCCGAATCCATAATGTCTTTCCAGATTTTCTCGACGTTTTCCCTCAAGCTGCGAAATTTGCTTTCAGGTATTCTGGCGGGTTTTTCCTGGAGGTTGAGCTTATGTACAGCTGCTCTATAGGTAAGATATGCTTCTTTGAGAAAGTTGGCCGTATGTTTTTCAAGTATGCCGGTTTCGATCAAGGTTTCGAGAATACGGATATTGTCGGTCCACTGCAAGAGTTCCGCATATTCACAGGATTTTAAAAGCACCAGATATTGAACAAGAAATTCAATATCAACAATTCCCCCTGAATCCTGTTTGAGATCAAAAAACCCCGGTTCAGGGTTCAAAAGCTCTCTGCGCATCTGTTTGCGCATGTCTGTAACCTCTTTTTGAAGGTCGGTTTTAATCCGGGGCCGGCCAAGTACCTCTTTGCGTATCTGATCAAAACGCCCGGCCATTTTAATATCACCGCTTACCGCTCTGGCCTTGATAAGAGCCTGATGTTCCCATGTCCATGCTTTATTCATCTGATAATCTTTAAACCCTTCTATGTTACTCACGAGAAGACCTTGACTGCCGCTGGGGCGCAGCCGCATATCGGGTTCATAAAGCATACCGGCAGGCGTATGCGCGGTTAAGATATGAACAACTCTTTGTCCCAGACGGGCAAAAAACTGTGAGTTGTCGATGGGACGAATACCGCCCTGAGTGTGCCCCTCGGCTCCCGCATGTAAAAAAACCAGGTCAAGGTCAGAGCTATAACCGAGTTCAATGCCGCCAAGCTTGCCATAGGCAATGACGGCAAATCCTCGGCCGATTCCATTTTCGCATAACCGGCATAGCGGTCTTCCGTGTTTCTCAACCAGATGGCTCCATGCTAATTCAATAACTTCATTTAAAATCGTTTCGGCGATTTCGGTGAGATGGTCGCTGGTCCTCATCAGCGTAAGGGCTCCGGTAATATCTGCCGCCGCCACCCGTAATGTGTTAATCTGTTTAAAAATACACAATTCTTGAATCTGATATTCAAGATCTCGGCCTGATATTCGATCAAGTTTTTTGCGCACTTCTTTGACAAGATCTGATTTCTCCGGAGGAGCGTAGAGAGTGCGAGGGTCGAGAAGTTCATCCAGCAGAACAGGATGACGCGCCAAAAACGATACGATCCACGGGCTGGCGTTTGTAAGTTTAACCAGGTGGTCAATTGTGGTGGGATTCTCCAAAAGGAGGGCCAGGTAGTTGGTACGTCTCTGAATGGTCTTGACAAGATCGATGATTCGATTCAAGACAGGGAGGGGTTGTTCTGACAACCCAATCTTCTTCAACATCAGCGGCATCAGTTTATCGAGGCGATTGCGGCCGGCACTGCTGAGTGACCGCGTTGCCTGATCATTACGCAGGTAATCCAAAAGACGCATAACCGCTGCGGGGTTCTCAAATCCAGCTTCGATCAGCACATTCCGGCCGTGGTCTTCTTCTATCAGGCTTTGCCATACCGCTTCCAATCCATTTTCCATTCTTTCAACCTGCTCACCTGAGTATTCTGAATCTTTGGCTTCCAGCAAACTAACAAAATGATTGTGTACATTTTCTCGGTGCTTTGCAAGGCAGCGAAAAAAGGACCCCGGGTCTGCAAATCCCATGGATGCTGCCAGGCGCGTTTTTGCAACAGGATCTGAAGGGAGTTTATGCGTCTGCCGATCGGCAAATGCCTGCAGACGATTCTCTATGTTACGTAAAAATACATAGGCTTCTGTAAGCTCACCACATACATTTTGAGGAATGATACTTTCAAATGTAAGAGCTTTCAGTGCTTTTTGGATACTGCCTTCCTGAAGCGCAGGTGAAACTCCGCCACGAATGAGCTGCAATACCTGGCCGAAGAATTCAATTTCACGTATTCCTCCCGGACCTAACTTAATATTGTTTGCCATTTTTTTACGTTTCACTTCGAAGGCAATACTCTGTTTCATATGCCTTAAAGATTCAAAGGCGCCAAAGTCCAGGTATCTGCGATATACAAAGGGTTTAAGCCTTTCCATAAGAAGGGCGCCGGCTGCTTTGTCACCGGCTGCAACCCTGGCCTTAATCCACGCGTATCTTTCCCACTCCCTCCCCTGTTCCTGGTAGTATGCCTCCATGGCATCAAAACTCATCACCAAAGGCCCACTTTTGCCATAAGGCCGAAGGTCAGTGTCGACCCGAAACACAATGCCTTCTGTAGTGGTGGCGCCAATTACTTTGATCAGTCGGCGGCATAGGCGCACAAAAAATTCTTCATTGCTTATTGACGTTGTAGCGCCCCGTGTTTCACCAATTTCAGGATAAGCAAAAATCAAGTCGACATCAGAGGAAAAGTTTAATTCCCTTCCGCCAAGTTTACCCATTCCCAAAACAACCAGGTTTTGCTGCAAGCCGTCATGGTCGACAGGCATACCGTACTCCGAGCACTGCCACTCATATAAAAGAAAAGCAGCCTGATCCAGGCAAGCATCGGCCAGATTTGAAAGATCAGCCATAGTTTCTGAAAGATCGGCCCAGCCTGCAAGATCGCGCCAGGCAATCCGGACCATTTCACGGCGACGGAAGCGGCGAAACAGGATTGAAAGCTGTTCATCGTCTTGGGCCTCTAAAAGAAACGATTCAAGCATCGTATCGTATTCACCTGACATGAATCGCCTTTGAAGATTTCCACTGCTCATCAAATCTTCAAACATCTCAGGATCGCGGATACAGCTTTTTGATATAAAATCACTGAAGGGCAAGGCTCGCTTTGCAGCGGCAATGATTGCAGGATCATCTATAGGCGTTATACCTGCATCTGAAGCTGCATGACAGAATGCATCCCATTTCCTTTTGAATTCTTTCGTCAGATCTTGTGAAGGTTTATTTGCTCGTTTCATGAGAACCTATGCGGATAATTGCAGTTCAAATTCTAAGTTATACAAAACGGTATTGCAAGTACCACTTTATGTGGATTTCAAAAGATCTAAAAAAGATTTTATTGGATCAAAAGAGAAAAAATCCGGCGGCGTTTTAAAATATCTTACATCTTAAAGGAGGGAGTTAAAGTTATCGTTGATAGGGATTCGCTTTTTGAAGCGTATAAGAAATGGTGCATCGGTGCACAGGCTTCATGCCCCGCCAATTGATGTGTTTCCGGCATATGACCAGTCGCCGGCCCCCACCGCCGATGATCCGCCTTCGCCAATGAAGCTTCGGCGGGACAAGCGATCTTGCCGATCCCGATCATTCAACCTTGAGGCCTTTCGGCCCCGAGCAGTTCGGCCCTGAGATCACTGTCGAAGGACTCAAGGCCGAGGGGCGCTCGACAGGCTACCCGGTCGAAGCCTACCTTTAACATCCGGCCCGTTTAGATCAACTGCTGAGCCTTGCCCTAAAAAGCCGTAATTTTCTGCGGTTGGGTAAAAATTGGTAAAAAGAGCGGTTGACAACTCGGCTCGCCGTTGATACCGGAGTTTCAATTGTCACCGTAACCGATAGACTTCCATATATTGGGGTCTACCGGAATTCCATACACAATCATTAATTTTTGATTAACCCGATTCTAAAAAGCAAGTTCTTATCAACTCAACTCAACAACTCAACAGTTATAAGCCAAGCACGCCCGCGACTTTGAGAATGCTTTTATCGGCTGAAAAAATACCGGCGCCGTGTTCAATTGCCAGGGCAAGGTAAAGCGCATCATATACGGTCAAGTCGTGTTCTCTAGCCAGTTCAAAAGAACGCGGGATTAGTGGTCGATGGGGGAAAAACCTAATCGGCATCGCCAGAACATCGGTCAGCAAATGCCGGCCTTCTTCGTCGGAAAGCTCTCCCGAGTTGCGTTTTTTGTTGAGAGCATTGGCCGCTTCAACCATCAGCAGCTCAGGGGCGATGGCAGTGTTACGGCCCCGCTCAACACCGTTTAAGAATTCTTCAAGGCCTTGCGTCAAAGGGCCGTCCGGCACAAATAGCCGGATCAACGCAGACGTATCTATCACCGCGATCATCTTTCACGATCCTCCCGCATGCTTTGTACCGTATCGTTGAATTGTCTGCCTTTCAGGCGTTTGCGCCATTCAGCCGCTCGGGCCACAGAAGATCTTTTTATCAGCCTCACTTCCAGCTCTAGAATGTACTTGATCTGCTCCTGAAGACTGCGCCGGTTGGTCTTTGCCATTTCCTGTAAAACGACATACACATCGTCGGGGACATTACGAATACTGATCGCTTTCAATTCGGCACCTCATTTATTGTGCTATTATGATATCAATTTTTATACATCAGAATAATTTAAATGTGCTGGTTTGTCAATTTAAATTTGAATTCCCACCTGGGCTTCGACTGCCTTCGACAAGCTCAGGCCCGAGCATGCCGAGGGGAACTCCCCGAAGTCTCGCATGGTGGGTTCGTTGCTAATACGACAAGAAGCAATTATTTTTTTGATGTCCCGATTTTCCACGCTTATCCAGAAAAATAGAAACTTCTAATTTTAGGGATGTCCCGGAAGTTCCATGTGCTTGATTATAACAGACTGATCTCCTTCAATACTGCTTTTTCGTATTCCCCTGCCTTTTCTGATCTGAGTGTAGACTTTGGGCCTGAGGTGATTATCTGGGCTGGGGAAGTATCCCTTTTCACACCGGAAACCTCGATTTTAACTGCAAGGGTTGCATCGCTGCAATCAAGGGGCTCTTTAATAATCTTTCCCCGAGCTAAAATACCGAATCCAATATCCCCTTCGTACAGAACTTCAATGACAAGCCGACCGTCCCTTTTGATGTTGGCAACCGTCTGAGAGGTTTTCACCATACCGGCGATAATGGTCTTATCATCTTGAGCATAAAAAAGTGACATGGGGGCGGTATTCGGAGATCCGTCTTCATTTACCGTCCCCACAACGGAAATAACCCGGTTGGGGTTGTCGTTAAACAGCTTACCAAGGTCAATGATCGTCTCTTTTCCTTTCTTGGCAATTCTCACCACAAGATTGTCGGATACAATTTTAGCCATAAGATCCTCCTTACTTTGATCGTTTGCTTTCAAATCTATTTTTCCATTATATTTTTTTACTTGAAAAAAGAATTTATGTAATTGATCTAAGTCAATTCCCTTTGCCTTTGTTTATGGTTTATGCCATTTCGGTGGAAAAGGTAGCGGCACAAACAATTCGAAAAATTGAGGTTATTTTTGAGCGAGCCCTTAGTTGGCGACGCATCTGAACCCCAGAATATTGGAGTGCGTTTCGGGCTCTAATTTGGATCGATTGAACAATTTGACATCATTGCCGGAAACCCAGCTGCCGCCTTTGGCAATATAGTATCTGGATTCATTAGCTTTATTTGAGATTGTTGCTAAATCGTCCGAGGTCCATTCCAAAACATTTCCCATGGCATCGACAATTCCAAAATCATTTTTAAATTCCACGTATTGGTCCACAGCTGTTGTATCACCCGTGCAGCTTTCCTCAAGGTTGCAGGAATCATTTCTCCAGTCCGGCCCCCACGGATACATCCAGCCCTTGGCTGTTCTCGCGGCCGCCTCCCATTCCGCCTCAGTCGGCATTCTTTTTCCTGTCCAGGCCGCAAATGCCATAGCATCCTCTCTTGTAATCTGAACAACGGGATGAGTTCTTTTGTTATGTAGGGTACTTCCGGGGCCGGATGGTTGATACCAGCAGGCGCCTTCGACGTTTTCGCAATGAAGGGAAGAGTTCCAGGTAGATGAAATTAAACCGGTACTTTCGTCTTTTTTCTTTTGAAACCGACCATAGTAAACGGTCCCATAGCCGACTTTCTCTGCCAAAGTCTTATATCCTGTCTTTTCGACAAATATTTCAAAAAGTCCGTTAATAACAGGATATTGTCCAATATAAAAAGATAACAAGCGCACCTTCTGTTCAGGCCTCTCATCTCTTTTGCCATTGTTACTGCCAATCACATATTCCCCTTCCGGAATTGAAATATACTGGTTGTAATATCTATCCATGGTACCGAGAAAACCATCAAATTGTTCAGCCAGAAGTTTGGCTTGGTCTATTTTCTCACTTTCCTCATCAGAAAATTCCTGCCCCAAAGAATCGTCCGGGAGACCAATGGCCTCATGCGCTTGCTCCTCTTGATCCTGCTCAAAATCATCTTCGCCCTTATCCTTTCCAAGCTCATCTATACCGGATTCAAGACTTCCGTCAAATTCAGCTTCTTCACCGGCATCAACCGGTTCATCTTCTTCAACTTCTTCTAAAACTTCGTCCTCAGCTAATTCTTCGATCTCTTCAACTTCTTCAGAATCGTCAGCAGCTGCTTCCGGATCAACATCTTCCACCTCTTCCAAAACCTCATCTTCGCCTAATTCCTCAACCTCTTCAACCTCTTCGGAATCCTCAGCCGCTGCTTCCGGATCAACATCTTCCACTTCTTCCAAAACTTCATCTTCTGCTATATCCTCAACCTCTTCAACCTCTTCGGAATCCTCAGCCGCTGCTTCCGGATCAGCATCTTCCACCTCTTCTAAAACTTCATCTTCTGCTAAATCCTCGACCTCTTCAACCTCTTCGGAATCCTCAGTCGCTGCTTCCGGATCAGCATCTTCCGCCTCTTCGAAAATCTCATCTCCCTCTAAACTCTCGATATCTTCGACCTCTTCCAAAACCTCATCTTCTTCGAAATCCTCGACCTCCTCAACTTCTTCAGAGTCATCTATTTCTGAATCATCTTGTAAATCAGAATCATCAGGTGGAGCGGAGGTTTCATCAATATTATGTTGCGTATCTTGCGTGCCGACGGAACCGGCCGTTTCCGTTAAGCTCTTAATGATGTCGGCTAACTGCTCAAATTTATCCAAAGTGTTTGCGCTGTGTGCATCTTCAGCATCAAGGCGCTCTGCAAGGCTTTCTCTCACCATTTTCAAAACAGCCATTATTTGATCTAAAGAAGTGTCTCCATCCGGTTTTACATCAAGCCCGAACTTTGCCAGGGCTTTATCTTTGGCTTCTTCAGACATGGTAAAATAATTGTCTGGTCCGATTATTATACCTTCGGGGTTTTTTCCTTCACGATAAAGCTTTTGCAGGTCCGCATTGAGCAATGATTTCACACAGCTAAAGTTTTTCCTTCTTTTTCTGATTGATTCGTAATCGTCGCCGGTTTCCCATATCTTTTTTATCAACTCGTCCGGATCGATGCCCTCTGCCGCTCCAGTTGAACTCCCATCTACGTGCAACTGTCTTATAAGATGAACAAGTCTATATTTTAGCGTGTTCTTATTGCTGTAATTAAGGCTATTTACAGCATGCTCAATACCTTCCAGCGTTATTAAGGGAACCACAGGAATCTCCTTTTGAAGTTTTGCACTCGCGCCTCAGCGAGATATTTGGACAAGTTTTTTATTTCTTTATCAATTCAATGCAAAACTCATTCCAATATAAGTCGCAATTGGTATAAATTTTGCAAGGTTACTATATTCAATATGGTTTTATGCTTAATTCAACTTAGTAACACCCCCATTGAGCGAAAACGCTCAATGGGGGGTCGGTTGTCCTTGGTCCGTCGTCCGTTGCTAAAGCAATAAGAAGCGAGATTATATTTCAACTACAGGTGCAACACAAAAAGAGGCCCTAAGAACCTGTAAAACCACTGATTACCGACAACTGACCACAGACGCCTAATCGAGTTTTGGCTCGATTAGGGTAAAACTGTATCTGGAATTTTTACCGTATGGGGCAAATCATCTGTATAGCCAGTTTGAAAGGTGGCGTCGGTAAAACGACCACCGCCGTCAATCTTTCAACAGCCCTCGCCATGGCTGAAAAAAAAACTTTGCTGGTCGACTGTGATCCCCAGGGGCATGCCACCTCTGCCATGGGGATCAACAAGGCAAAATTAACTGACACCATCTATCATGTGATGATTGGCAAGGCATTAGTCGAAAAACCTATCATTAAAAACGACCTTGAGTCTTTGAATGTGCTTCCGTCACGCATTGAACTTATGCGCGCCGAAGCGGAACTGATGTCAAAACCGGATAAAGAAAAGATTTTGTATAACCTTCTGAGCGGCTTAAAGAAATTGTATGACTACATCATAATAGATACATCTCCGTCGTTAAGCCTTTTAACAGTCAATGCCATTTCCGCAGCCGATTACCTGCTTATCCCGCTCCAGTGCGAATTTTATGCCTTAGAAGGAGTGGAACATTTTTTGAAAACAATTGAAACCTTAAAGAAACATTTCAACCCCGGTGTAAAAATTTCCGGGTTACTTTTGACTATGTTTGAAAAAGGGGAAAATATTTCCCGGTGTATCGGCAACGAAGCCCGCAAGCATTTTAAAAATATGGTTTATAAAACGGTAATTCCAAGAAGTGTGCACCTGCGGGAGTCTGCTGTTTACGGAAAACCTCTTTTACTTAAGGATATTAGCTCGATAGGGGCTCAGAGTTATCTCAATTTGGCCAAAGAGTTGCTGTCACGAAATATTTAGTTCATCAATTTTGAATTTTGTACTTTTTATAATAAAATTTTTTCCATTCTGCCACCAAGACACCAAGGCACGAAGAAAGAATAATAAATACATCCTTTGTGTCTTTGTGCCTTTGTGGCAAATATCTTTGGTTCCGGCCTATCCTGCTTGAAGGGCTTGTCAGGGTTAGGAAAGGAGATTCGTAAATGAAAATTACAAATTACGAAGTGATCAAAAGTGGGGAACAAGAGCTGATCGATGCTATAACAGCCGATCTTGATTGGGAATCTATTGAAGACATTTTCAGCCAAGAACATAAGCTGAAAATTGAAGACAACGTTGAGTATAAAAAAGGTGATATCGTCGTTTATAATGGCCAGATAGCATATAAACTGGAATTTGAGGTCAATATCGTTCTTTCGGTACTCTTGGATAGAGAAGGCAACTATCTCGCGGTAACAAGTTCGGGAGACCTGGCTAAATCACTTGATAATAGCCCAGACGACGCCTCTGATGAACCGGAAAAAGCGGAGAAGGAAGCGGCGGGAAAAAGCGTCGGAGCGGCCATGCCGGAACTTGATGAGCCCATTGCCGCTGCAAATGGCGATGTTAGCGCATCGTCGACAAGTACCGGTGACCCGCAAGATAAGATTTCCGAACTGGCATCCCAGGCCGGAGAGATGATATCGAAAATTTAAGAGCCGGAGAATTTAATGCAACCGGATGTACCCAAAAATAGCGCTAAGGAATATAACATTCAGGATCTGTTCGATGAGATTCTGGGCCGGCATTTGGAACGCTTGCTTGGCACCAGGCATGGAATCGACGCCTTGTCCCTGAATGCAATAAACATCTCCTGTCTTATTATGCTGGCCGAGCGCGAAAATGAAATAGACAGCGCCTCTGCCTCCGTATCCGGACGTTATACTGTTAAAACCATATCACGTGAATTAGAAGAAATGGGATTCGACCTGAACGGAAATATGAACTTGATTGTCCTGGAAATGATCAAGAAAAGCTATATTAAAGTTAATAACTACAGGCTAATCCCCCAAAAACCCGCTATAAGCATGTGTCAGCTCCTCGACAAAGTCTTTCCGGGAATGCTGGGCATGAATCTTGTGGCTTACTTTATCCAGACCACGGACGAAGTGCATTCCGAGCGCAAAGACCTGGAATCCGCCATCAGTCAATTTGATCAAACTTTACATATGCAAGGCGTCTCTTTGAAAAAAGATGCCGGCAAACTGCAAAAAAAAATAGAACCGAGTCCATCCCCGGAGCCGACGGCTCGTTCGTTTACGGATGATGCACCCCATAAAGATGCGCCGCAAGCCACCCATAAAAGAGTAACTAAAACTTCAGAAATTTTAAAGCGTCCAAAATTTGAGGAGCGGTCTAAAGACGTCCCGGTCGCTCCGTCTGAACCTAAAATCTTATCTTCAGGTTATTATACCGACAAAACTGAAATCAGAAAGACCGACTTCGGAAGATCTGCTCCCGCAGAGGACGACCCCGCCGAGACCGCCCCGGACACATATGCGGAAACTGAACCTGAAGAGCTCCAGTTGCATGACCAGGAAACAGAAGCCGTTGATGGTCAAAGTTTACCTGAAAAAGAAGTTCCCGCAGATGCGCCCTCAGATGAAGCCGATACTGGTTTGCAAGATGCTTTAACCGATTTGGAATCTGCGGGGCAGGAAACAGACCTTGATGAAAGCGTTGGCCCGCAAGAACCTGAAGAAACAGCATCCCTTGACAATGAAGCACTGGAAGTACTGGAAGCAGAAGAAATCGAGGCTGAAGCGGACGTCGCTGCTAAAGCAGAGGTCTTAGATGGCGAAGACGATTTCATTGAAAGGCGTATTGCAGCTTTTGAAGATGATCTGGCCATGGAATGCCCCTTGTGCAAAAAATCAAAAGTTCAAGCCGAAGAGACCGCCAGAGGAAAGTCGTATTATAAATGTTCCAATAAAATCTGTAATTTTATCAGCTGGGGCATACCCCATCATATTCTTTGCCCGCAATGCAACAATCCCTTTTTAATAGAATCAAATAGAGCCGGACAAACGATTTTAAAATGCCCCCGGGCAACCTGCCGGTACTGGCAAAAACCTCCATGGGAAGTCGCAGACAGTCCCCCCCAAGGGATTGATTCTGCACCACCAAAATCCGAAAAAGTTACCGCGATTACGCGTAAGCCTCGCAGAAGGGTTAAAAAAAGGCGGGTTGTACGCAGGAAAAAGTGAAGAACTGGCCCAAAGGACCAGGCTTTGATTTCACTCCCTTAGGGGTGCACCTATCTCAATTGGAATTTCCTTGAGATTTGGTGCTTGTAGTTTGGAATTTCCTTGGAATTTGGTGCTTGTAGTTTGGAGCTTGTTTGTTTTTTTGGTGCTTGGAATTTGTGATTTTAGACACAAAACTCCAAGGCAGAGCCGCTTCATATAAAATCGCTTTAGCGATTTTATATTTTGAGATCAGAAATCTTCATCTGCCATTTTGGCATTTTGCCCCGTTGCTGGATCTTATGTTCTTTTATGAGGACGTTTTTTTGACTCTGTTTTAAAGTCAAGGCAGATTTTTCCGCATCAATTTTGGTCTCCGGAAAAATGGCACCTTTAACTCTTACCTCAGGAATTCCATCCCCATTAGATGACCATTCCGTAATTTCTGCAATCCTGTTCTCAAGTTTTTGAACCTCTACTTCGGCAATCTCGATTTCTTGATTAACGTTTGCGATTTTCTCTGAAATTTTGTCCTGTAAATCAAAGAGCTTTTCCATCTTTTTTTCCATCTTTTCACTTTCTGTATCCATTTCCTTGAGGGCTGTTTCAGTATTTTGCAGTTTGATTGGATCGGCGTCCTCTTTTAACTGATCCAATGCGTTTTGAATTTTTTTCCGATTTATCATGTCACGGTCCTGCAACTGCGCCAGTTCACCAATTTTACTTTCGATCTGATTCGATTTCTGAGTTAGTTCTTGCTCATAGCTTTTTAATTTCGCCAGGTCTTGTTTTCTGGAGGGGATAAGGGGAATAATTTTATCGATTTCATTTTTTGCCCTTACATCCACCCCTACCGTCAAACCGCAGGGCCTGGATACTTCAGAACCGATCTGGCCTGCCCATATCCCTTTCTTGGCTGTAATCTTTGAAGCCAAGATAATGCCTTCTTTAACTATGCATGCTCCACTGGTCTCGATTTTAGAATCTCTGATGCCCTTCTCTACGATTACATCTCCGTACGCTTTAATGTCGGCTCCACGAACAAATCTTGCTCGGACATGACCGTCTGTCTTTATCGCCGCTTTGATTATGCCTCCGGATACAATGATATCTCCGATCATCTCTACTTCGGCCCCAAGAATCGTGTCAACAGCAAGACTGTGCCCTTGCACACGATATCCACTCCGGATGCTTTCCGTGACATTAATTTCGCCGTCAAAATTTACATGGCCGGTATTTTTGCCGACATCTCCTCTGATCTCATGTTGAGGCAAAACATACACCTTGCCGTGCACAGAAATCTTGGGCACACCATCTGTATTGGCAATAATTTTGGTTCCATCTTCAGAAAGCGTGGCGCCTTTTCCGCATCGAAGTTTTATATCTTTGAATTTCGGCGCGTCTGTAAGGTTGCCGTAAACGTCTTTTCCGGGTGTACCTGCCACTGGAGGTGTTTTTTCTACCAAAAGATCGTCTTTTTTTACCTGGGAAATAGCCGCTTTGTCTTCAAAGTCAACAACACCGCCTGCCTTAACTTTTTCAATTTTCAGGGGATCAGTTTCAAGGTAATATTTTATCTCGGCGTCTTTGCCGGGATTGGCAAGCTCTCCTGCGGCAATTTCCCATGGCTCTTTATGACTGTTTTTATCTCTCAGGTACTCCTCAATTAAAGTATCGTCAACTATTCCATGTATTATCTTGTTTCTTTCAAGGAATTTCTTAACATCCGCGGATGTAAGTGCTTCAGTAACTTCTGTTTTCGGCAAGATAAAGGCGTGCAATTGATCTTCGGAAACACTCAACTCAAACAAATCATCAATGGCGGTCTGCTCGACGGCATCGTGTATCGCGGGTTTTCTCTTTGCATCAGCGGTGTCTTTAAGGCGTTTTTGTACTGCGAGTACAACATCGTGCTCTTCTTCAGTAATCACTCCTGATTCAAACAGTATATCCCCAATGGACTTAACAGCTTTGGTATCTATGAATACCTTCTTTTGCTCTTGCAAGGCCTGGTCGACTTCTTCCTGAGTGGCAAAATCGTTTTTAACGATAACCATCCCTAACTTGCTGTCGGTTTCCCTTGCTTCCATCATTTTCTGGAGTGAATGCAGAAAATCAAACTGAGATTGGGTTATGATTCCCTGAGCGACCAGAATCTTTCCTAACAACAGTTTTTGACCGGCCTGTTGTTTTTGTGCTTTAAAGGCCAAAGCCTCCTTGATCTGTTCCACACTGGCAAACTTGTACTTTACTGCTAATTTGCCGATGAGCAGATAGGAATCATCTTGAGATATTTCTTCAACATCTGACTCTAAGGATTGCGCGACCTTGCCGGTACTATTTTGATTGTTTTCGTCCGGCAGATTCAGTTGAAATTGTGTTCCGCATTTCTTGCAGGATATTTCCCGGCCCTTAAATTCAAGCGGTACACGGTATTTACAGCCACATGAAGGGCATTCTGTTGTCTTATTCATGGCCCTCTACCTTTTAACAAAACTTTAACCCTCTCTTTATAGACTATAAAACCTCTTTTTTGCCGCTGTTAGCAGGCTGAGACCCTGTGCCGTTCTTTTCTCCATCATGGTAGCACTGTGTGCAGACTTTCTGATGCTTGGCATTAATGTGAATAACATAAGTATCGCATTTACAGATTTCGCACTTCATAATTCACTCTCTTCATTGCCGAATCCACAAATACTGCATTTCCAATTTCAGCAGTTGATAGTCTGCCCTCATTGTTTTGAAATCACAGTTAATTTCGAAATTGACATAGTTTGTCGAACTAATAAATTAAACCTCACTTAAGATTGGATGCAATTATTATGCCAGAACTGCTTGCATCATGTTGATTATTTTATAAAATTTGACGTTGATTGTAAGTATTGCAAGCAAGGGTGGTGGAAAGAAAAAACTTGGTGCGCTGTTTTGTAAATATTAAGTTTTTTGCTGGTGCATAAAATTATTGACACGAGCGATATAGGTTTGGGTTTCCCGGGGCAGCCCCTGCGGATGCCTTTCTACATTTCCCATCCCCCAATTATAAGCTGCCAGAGCCAGGGTAACATTACCATCATAACGGTCCAGCAAGCTTTTTAAATAGCGGGTTCCTGCCATGATATTTTCAACAGGATCGTAGGAATCTTTGACGCCCAGCTCCCGGGCTGTCGCGGGCATAAGCTGCATTAGCCCCATGGCGCCTTTAGACGAAGTGCTGTTGACATCAAAATCACTTTCAGCCTTTACGACCGCCTCCACCAGGTCCGGATCAACCTTATAGGTCCTGGCAGCATGCGCAATGATGCTATTAATCTCAGTTCGTGATGATCCCTGCTTCGTTTGCGCTGTAGCCTGTTGAAATTTTGACACATATAATTCCACCTGCCGCTCTATGGCAGAATTTTCCATCCAATCGAGCTTGAATTCATCCAGAGTGTTGTTTTCATCAGACTCAGAAAGTGCTCGAACCAAAGAATCGTTCATTTGAATCTGGATAACCTCATAAAGCTTGAGAGCTTGATCACGATCCATAGGCACCGCATTATGCGGATAGTCGCCTCGCGGCCCAACGCCTTCAATGCTTTCCGCCAGCAGGCTGCTAAAAGAGCCTGGTCCTTTGGCCGTATTCGCGTCTGCTTCGGCTGCATTCTGCTGATGGTGCCTTGCGGCAGCACGGTAAATACCTGAGCTGATATTGATATGCGATGGTCCTTTCATGCTTTGCATTCCTCTTTTATGATGAATTCGTGGCTTTTTACGATACTATTATTTAAAATTCATTCAAACTTCGTGCCAAATTTACCCAACAAGCGCCTTAGCTCAAATATTTTCATAAAAAAAAGACTGTTCAGCCACTAAGGCACCAATGTCATTAGAGTGCTACGCTTGAGGAGCACTTCGTTTCAGGAGCGGCCTGGCGGCCTTGAGGGGTATTGATTAAAAGATTTTTTCCCCTTAAGCGAAGCGATCCTAAAGCGTAGCGCTCTTCAAGCATCGCGGTCTTTCTTTCCCATTCTTAGTGTCTTGGTGCCTTTGTGGCCAGAGATCTTAGTGCCTTGGTGCCTTCCCGCTTGCAGGATGGCGGGCAGGTGTGGCAAGATACCTGAGTAGTAACGAAAAAATAAGGGAAAACTAGGGTGAGGGTTTTAACTTTTTTGCTCTCCCAACAGGGGGAATTTGTGGGAGTAGGGGCTGTCGGCGACGATAACCTGAATTGCCTGGCGGACCTTATTATTTATCAAGATAGGGCCAATCAGGTTTCCGGTCATTGCATCGGGCGATCCTTTTGGAATATTAACAACAATATACAACTCTAAATGACCGTTATTGCCGTCTCCATTCCAGGACATTTCCTTTAAGGTATGCTCCAGATCTACCTGATAATCCGGCTTGAAAAGAAAGGGGTTGGTGATGACAAAAGCCAGCGCCGGATCATCAACAGACTGGTACCAAAAGAAAGGCGAGTTTTCCTTATGCTGGAGTACCACAAAACGCTTTTGATCCGGAAAACCCAGCATGCCGGAAGGCATATTGATAATTTTATCTTCTGTTACATCGATCGTCCCGAATCTGGTAGTTTTAATCTGCAACTTTATCCTCTCTCTCGGAGCTGATGTTTTGTAAAAGGGCGGCGGCCCTGGCAAGATCAGCATCCCTTACATCTGACGATTCCAGATTTGCTTTTCGAATTCTTTCATAGATCTCATGGCGATGAATACCGATGCTTTTGGGTGCATCGATCCCCAGCTTGACTTGAGCCCCTTTGATTTCAACCAGCGTGATGACAATATCATCGCCAATATTAATGCGTTCACCCAACTTCCTTGTTAGTATCAGCATAAACCTTCCCTGGCTTTTTAGTAGGCGTTCAGAGGTTCTAGGTTCCCCGTTCAAAGGTTCAACGTTCTGGGTTCTGCTTTAACCTCTGAACCTCTGAACCTCTGAACCTTTGCACCCCTTGGCACGCCGCCGCTTCAGCGTAAGCGGCTGAACCTCTGAACCTGTGAACGGTTACGAATAATAAATATATCTTTATGGATAAGATGCTGGATGCTCGTTTCTGGATACTGGATTTTAAAGGATATTTTGTTATTTTATCCAGCATCAAGTATCCAGCATCCAGTATCCAGTATCAAGTATCAAGTATCAAGTATCAAGTATCTTAGAATTTTATCTCAAATAATCTACCAGGCTCAACCCCATAATTTTGGCCGAAGAGGCCAGCGTCGCCTGGTAGGCAAACTCCACGGATTTCAGATTCATGATCGCTTCAGCGATATCCGCATCTTCAATC
>NZ_JAZFTO010000056.1:0-6034 GCF_036446775.1 Candidatus Desulfatibia sp. | reverse complement strand
GTCGAATGTGGAAGGCGCTCGCGCAGCGCAGGCGCTTGCGCCGCGTGTCGCTTTGTCTTTATTATAAATGGTAGAATACATTATTCGATGTTCAACGTTCGATGTTCGATGTTCGACGTTCATCTTTTATATGCTCTCAAGGTGTGGATTCTTCATTAAAATATGTTGAATCTGAATTTACGCCAGGTCAGGAGCCCTGAATTTGAGGTGATTCAACTCGTGAAGTGGATAGAGACAGAAGAAACCGTCCGTTTTAATGAGGTGGACGAATGGGGTATGGCCTGGCATGGTCATTACGTGGCCTGGTTTGAGGCCGGTCGTATGGATTTACTGCGGCGTTTTGATCTTAGGCCGCATCAGATGGTTGAGCTAGGCTATATTGCACCGGTAATTCGCCTGGAATGTGATTTCAAGCATCCGGCAAAATGCGGGGACAGGATAATTATTCAAACAACCGTGGTCAAACCCGAAATTGCCGCCCTGAAATTTAATTTCAAGATACAGCTTAAAGCCAATCAAATCCTTCTTGCCCGCGGAGAATCGACCCAGGTTCTATTAACCAGCGATAAACAAAAAATGATCTACAGTCTCAGCGGTGAACTCGAAAAGCGTATCAGCAATCTGGTAAGTTATTGCCGACAGTCGTAATTTAACATGATGAGCACGAACAGTTCTATACGTGTGGCCGTCACCGGTCTTGGAATAATTACCGCCATCGGGGAATCCTTATCTGAATTTGAGGAAGGACTCTTTAAGGGGGAATGCGGAATAGGGCCGGTCTCACTTTTTGACACCACCGGGTTTGCCTGTCAATTTGCCGCCCAGGTAAAGAATAAAAACCTGGAAACCGGCTTTGCCCCCCGGGAAACTAAACGGATCTCCCGGTGTGATTTCCTGGGCCTGATCGCCCTGCGCGAAGCCTTGGCGGACTCAGGCCTTCTGCTTGAATCCTGTGACAGAAACCGTATCGGCGTCGTGTTAGGGGGCGGTGCCGGCGGCATGCGTTCCTGGGAACAGTACCGGCGCACAGCATGGTCCGGTGAAACCAGGCCCAAGCCCTCTCTGCTGCTTCCCTTTGCCTGCTGCACTTTGACCGATCTGATTGCCGGCCAATACGGGTTAACCGGCTCGCGGGCCACCATTTCAACGGCCTGCTCTTCCAGCGCCACCTCAATCGGTTATGGTTTTGACCTAATCCGCTCCGGCGATCAAGACCTTGTTATTACCGGCGGAAGTGAAGCCCTATCGGAGCTGACCTTTGCCGGATTTAATTCTATCAGGGCCATGGACCCGGAATATTGCCGTCCCTTTGACAAAAACCGGCGCGGGCTGTCCTTAGGGGAAGGCGCAGCTATTTTGATTCTGGAAAATTATACCGGCGCTGAATCCAGGGGCGCCAAAATTTATGCGGAAGTGCTGGGATATTCCATTAATTGCGATGCGTATCACATGACATCCCCGGACCCGGAAGCTATGGGAATGAGCCGGGTAATGACCGCAGCCCTGGCTCGTGCCGGTGTCCGCGCAGAGCAAATCGATTACATCAATGCTCACGGCACGGCCACCCCCATAAACGACTCCCTGGAAACCCTGGCTATCAAACGCACTTTCGGGGAATCGCTTGCTGGGGATCTTGCCGTCAGCTCAACAAAATCTATGGTGGGCCATTGCCTGGGGGCCGCCGGCGGCATCGAGGCGGTTGCGACCATTCTGGCCCTATACCGGCAGACTGTACCGCCGACAATACACCTGGTTGCGACGGACCCGGATTGCGATCTGGACTATGTTCCCAATAAATCCAGAAAACAAGAGATCCGTGCGGCCCTCAGCAATTCTTTTGCTTTTGGGGGTAATAATACATCGGTTGTTTTCGGCAGAACTAACCAGAATATTTAAATAAACATTTACCGCAGAGACGCAGAGATCGCAGAGAAAAATGTCAGACATTGCTATCACAGGTATTGGTGTTATTTCGTCAATGGGTATTGGTCGAGAAGCTTTTTGGGAAACCTGTAAAAAGGCCGGGACCGGTATAAAAAAAGTTACAGACTTTGAAACGAGCTCTTTTGCCTCCAATGTTGCCGGCTGGATTGACGACTTTGAGCCCCGCGACTATATGCCTCCCCGAATATATCGGCGCATGAGCCGAATTTCAAGAATGGCGGTAAGCTCCAGTGTGGAAGCCTTAAACAACAGTGAACTGGACCTAAAAGGCCTGGATAAAACAAGAATTGCCGTTATTCTGGGAACAGCTTACGGGAGCAGTTCCCGCGTGGAAGATTTTTTTGTAAGCCTTCTCAGGGATGGGCCCCGGGGCGCCCAGCCGTTTTTGTTTCCCGAAACGGTCCCCAATGCACCTGCCAGCCATATCGCCATGTTTCACGGCATCACCGGTCCCAACAGCACATTTTGTCAAAACGATATTTCCGCGGAAAATGCCATGCTGTATGCTCGCAATCTTCTTTTGGGAAATATCGTAGATGTGGTCCTGGTGGGAGGAGCCGATGAGCTGTCCCCCATGCAATACCACTGTTATAATGATCTGGGCGTACTTAATAAAATCAAAATAAATAACCATGAACCGGCCGATCCTGAACCCGGCGGCGGTCTTATCCTGGGGGAAGGCGCCGGGACGCTGGTTATGGAAAGACTCGATTTCGCTGTTAAGCGGGAGGCCAAAATTTACGGCATTTTAAAAACCGGGATATTGGCCGGGGGCGCTACACCCATGGGGCATTACGAAGCCGGTGGAGAGCAGATGGGCCGCGCAATGACTATGGCAATGGAACAGGCCGGACTGGGCCCTGCTGAAATTGACCAAATCAGCGTTTCTGCCAACTTATCCGCCGAACTAGACCGCATGGAGTATCATCAGCTCAAAATAATTTTCAAAAATCGCATTAAAGCTCTTGCGGTTACACCGTTAAAGTATCTTATGGGTGATTTTGGAGGTGCCGGCATTATAAGGGCCGCCGCCGTTTTGCTGAGCCTTTATCACCAGTTGTCTCTTCCCGCCTTAAAAGCTGAAGCTTTGAAGCCGGAACCACATGGTGTTCTAAAGTGGGATATACCTTCGAAAAGTAAAATCCAAACAGCCCTGATGACAACTTCCACTTTTGGCGGCGGAAGCAGCAGCCTGGTTTTTACCTGCAAGTGACACCTAATTGAGTTAAAACTCAATTAGATGTTATCCGTTATCTGTTATTGGTTATTGGGTTGACGTTTCAGTTCTATTATCTGAACAATAATTTATGTTACCCTTTATGAAATTGCTCGAGTAACGAATAACATATAACAAATAACTTTCAATTGAGTGCTATAGTTCAATTGAGGTGTAATTTTTAGCCCGGGATTCTTATGAAAGTACTTCTGGTCTCACCCAATGTTGAATCACTTCCCGATCCGGTCTTTCCCATCGGTCTGGCATACATTGCCGCGGCTTTAAAAAGAAACCGCATCCGTTACAGGGTTCTGGATTTGTGTTTTGTCAGCGATTATGAAACCGCTATCGAGACTGCTGTCAGCACTTTCACTCCCGACGTCATCGCGCTGTCTTTGAGAAACGTCGATAATGTCAGTTATCCAAAGTATGTCTCCTATCTGGCTTTTTATCGCCAGGTAGTTGCAACCATAAGGAAGTACAGCCGGGGAATCATCGTTATCGGCGGAAGCGGTTTTGCCCTGCTGCCGGCCGCAATTTTAAATTATTTAAAGGCTGATTACGGAATTTTAGGAGAAGGCGAGTTCTCTTTGATTAAATTTATCGACGAGCTTAAGCAGAATAGAGTTTCTAAAGCGAAGCTCAAATCACCAGTTATAAATTATCATCCCGGCATCATCGCAAACCTGGACACTATACCATACCCGGATCGTACTGAATTTGATAACGCGGCCTATTTAAAACAGGGCGGAATGGGCAACATTCAGACCAAAAGAGGCTGCCCTTTCAAATGCATTTACTGTACCTATCCGGTTATAGAAGGTAAAAAAGTAAGGCTGAGAAGTCCGCAACTTATCTGCGATGAAATCGAGGTTATCCTGGATTGCGGGGTCAATAATCTCTTCGTTGTTGACAATGAATTCAATTACCCCATGGAGCACGCCCAGGCCGTTTGCAGGGAAATTATCAAACGCAAACTGCCGATTAAATGGAGCTGCTATGCCAATCCGGGCTTTGTTACGCCCAAACTTATTGATGTAATGCTTGCAGCCGGCTGTACCGGGCTGGAATTAGGGAGCGATGCGGCCAATGCTACCATGCTGGAGAACATGGGCAAAAACTTCACCGTCAATGACCTTGAACGCGCCTCGGACATCTGCCGGCAGTCCGGCATAAATTTTTGTCATTCTCTGCTCTTAGGGGGGCCGGGAGAAACCATGGAGACTGTAAATCAGACCTTGGAGGCCATCCTGAAGATGAACCCCACAGCCGCTATCTGCATGATCGGCATCAGAATCTTTCCCAAAACCAAACTGGCTATAAAGGCCCAAGAAGAGGGCATGATAGGGCCTGATGAAGACTTTTTGAAACCCGTATTTTACCTCTCTCCGGCCGTTAAAAACGAAATCCTGCCGTTTATCAAAACGTTCTCAAAAAAAAATCCCACCTGGATATTTCCCGGCCTCAATATCAACATCAATGCCAAGCTGCAAAAAAAATTGCGACGCTTTGGCCTTAAAGGCCCCTTATGGGAACATATGCAAATTGGCCAAAGGTTTAGGGGAAGTTGACATATTAAATTGTTTGAGATTATAACTTATTAAATTTTTCTGCAAAAGGAGACCGTTATGAAAAATTGTTTTCGAATTGTCACGATCGTTTTTCTTTTTTTGATTGCCGGTTGTGCCGGGTCAAGCCAGTACATGCATAAAGCTGCAACGCCCGAAGGTCCGTCACCGGGCAAAGCGTTGGTTTACTTTATGCGGCCGTCTGGTTTCGCTTTTGGTATCCACTTCCAAATATGGGAAAATTATCGTTTGATTGGACTTAGTCAGGCAAAATGTTATTTCGCTTATGAGTTTGATCCCGGCAAGCATCTCATTATCGGCCGTGCTGAAAATAAAAGAGTAGTAGAAGCAGACCTTGAAGCAGGCAAGACATACTATATTCTTACCCAGGTAAAAGCGGGAGGATGGAAAGCGCGAATGGCTTTTATCCCAGTCACACGGGGTTCGGAACATTGGGATAAAGTAGAGCTTTACAAGCAACAACTAAGTTATGTCGTACTTCAAAAAGAGGTTGCCGCGCAATGGGAAGCCAAAAGAAAAGGTGAGATAAACACAGAGCTTAATGAAATTATTAGTTACATTAAAACGCCGGAAGGGCAGAAATATGTTGTTAAACTTAATAAAGAAGATGGGAGATAGTAAATTCTATCAGGTGTAAAGAAAGGAAGCGATTACTGGTGGCATCCAAAATTTGTGTCATAATGCCGGCGTATAATGCCGAGGAAACGATTGGACCGGTCGTCAGCGGCATATTAAAATATGTCTCGCGGGTACTGGTGGCTGACGACGGGTCCATGGATCAAACCGCCCGAATTGCCGCTGAGGCAGGTGCCGAGGTTATTCATATCGGAAAAAATCGGGGGAAAGGGCCGGCTTTAAAAGTGTTGTTCCAGCGAACCGCTGATGAGGGCTACGATGCGGTTATCAGCATGGATGCCGACGGCCAACATGACCCTAAAGAGATTCCGCGCTTTATTGCATCGCATGCCGAGGGGACCGACGATATCATCGTGGGCTCAAGAATGAGCGAACACGGCAAGATTCCCAGAGCGCGGTTTAACTCCATGCATGTGGCGCGATTTTCTATCTGCATTGGTGCCAACCAGTTTATCGAAGACACTCAGTGCGGCTTCAGGCTGTATCCCCTGGCGCTTATTCAAAAGATGAAGCTGACGCAGGACAGATACGTTACCGAATCCGAGATATTGATGAAAGCGGGCGACATGGGCGCATTGATTACTTCTGTCAGAATTGGGGCGGTTTACGGAAGTCACGGCAGTCATTTCAAACCGGTGATGGATGTCGC
>NZ_JAZFTO010000055.1:0-28056 GCF_036446775.1 Candidatus Desulfatibia sp. | reverse complement strand
TGCAAAACAGTGGTATAATCTTGGGAAGATACTTTCCACAAATTCTCTACTACTTGCGTCTCTTTGGAATAATCACCTATAAGAATATCAATGGTATCGGAGACACCTTCCAGGCTCCCGCTGCGAGGCTCGGTTAAGGTTTCTTCCATCATCGTCACCAGGGTCTCTTTAATTTGCTCTGGGTTGCCTGATTGGATGTTTTTTGTTAATTGCTTATTGAAGCCCTTTTGGGCTTCCTGAAGCCCTCTTAATTTGTCCTTTTGCAGAATATACAGCTTATTTGGATGCCTGGCCTCGTTAAGACGCATATCACCGAGAGTCATACCCGCCGGCTTATAAAGAACGAAACCTTTATCCGCTTTTGTATAAAGCGGAATGTCTTGATAAAAGTTTAACTGCGATTTTCTGGCCTGTATGTATTCAGACATTTTCCATTAGATATTCGAATTTGTTTCGGATTTAGATATTCGACATTCGGATTTTGCCTGAACATAACTTTCCGTTCAGGTACTATATAATATCGGCAGATAGGCCGGAAAGCTTAACCAGGATTGTTTTTGAAGAATTATTTGGCCTTTGGGCTGAATAAAATAATAAATACAAATAGATATAACAGTCCTTTAAGCTCGATTTTCATCCAGCACTTTGCGGACGGTTACAGCAAAATCACGCTTAACCAGAGGCTTCAACACAAAAGCTTTAATACCAAGTTCTTGCGCTTTTTTCTCTGATATTTTCTCACTGAAACCTGTACAGAGAATAGTCGGTATATCCGAACGAATGTTCAGAATTTGCGTTACGAGTTTATCACCGGTCATATAAGGCATGGTCATGTCAGTGATGATCAGATCAAACCGTTCCGGTTTGGAATGAAACGATTCAAGAGCATCAACGGGATTCTGTTTGGTCTCCACCTGATACCCGAGTCGCTCCAGTATTTGCCGCGCCATATTTACGATGGATTCTTCATCATCAATAAAAAGTATCCTTTCATTCCCGGTAGGAAATTCCTCAACACTTTTTGATTCAATTACAGTTTCTTCTTCAATTACAGGGAAGAGGATGCGAAACGTAGAACCTTTTCCAGGTTCACTGTCAACTGAAATCGCACCTTGATGGCTTTGAAGGATACCATGTACGACTGACAACCCCATACCGGAGCCTTTGCCTATTTCTTTTGTCGTAAAATAGGGATCAAAGATCCGGTCCTTGACTTCAGAATTCATCCCTTGACCTGTATCGCTTAATGCCACTTCAATATATTTGCCGGGGGACAGGTTAGGATAAATATCAGCTGAATCATTGTCCAAAACGAGATTTTGGATTACTATTTCAAGAGTGCCCCCCGTTTCCTCCATGGCATGCGCAGCGTTGGTGTACAAATTAAGCATTATCTGATGGATTTGAGTCGGATCTGCCAGCACAGTGTCTGCTGAAGCCTGTGTGTTCTGGCGAAATGCAATACTCGTTGGAAGTGTTGCTCGTAAAAATTTGAGTGAGTCTCTGATAACCGGGATAAGTTTTATCGGTTCTCGCTTCTGGTCGGTTTTGTGAGCGAAACCGAGAAGCTGTCTGACTATATCTTTTGCACGCAGGCCGGCTGTTTTAATCTCTTCTAGGTTGAAATATGCCGGATTCCATTCCGGAACATCATCCAACGCTAATTCCGTATTGCCGATAATAATCCCCAGGATATTGTTGAAGTCATGTGCGATACCACCCGTGAGTGTGCCGATAGCTTCCATTTTATAGGATTGCTGCAGTTGGGCTTCCAGTCTTTTCGTCTCTGTAATATCGATGATGAACCCTCTTAAACCAATCGGTTTGTCGTCGCGGCATATGGCGGTTGAGCGGATCAAAGCAGGAAAAGTACTTTTATCTTTTCTCATGGCCGTGTACTCATTAAGACCGATATTTTCACCACTCATAACCCTTTTAGCACTTTCCACGGCTCTGCGCCGATCTTTGGGATCAATCATTTCAAGGCCCTTTAAACCTTGATCAAAATCCTGTTGTGTGTATCCCAAACAATCGAATGCCTTACGATTTACGAATGTGAGAGTACCATTAGCATCCATTTCAAAAATGGTTTCCGGTAATAACTCGGCTAGCTCTCTAAAGCGCACATTACTCTCTTGCAAAGACTCTTTTGCTTGCTTGTGTTCTTGGATTTTGCGTTTAAGTTTTTCATTGATCTGGATCAGTTCGGCGGTCCTTTGCTCAACACGCAGCTCTAACTCGTCATGAGCTTTTTTGAGCTCCTCATCCGCTTTAAGGCGTTCGGTCACATCCGTCATCATGATTATACTGGTGGATGATTCTCCTCTCACAGACAGTTTATTAAGGGTAACGTGTTTATTGTTGATTTTAATCGCCTTGCTGTAACCAATCTCAAAAGGTTTGTCGGTTCTTGATTTCATCAGCTTTTCTATCTGAGGCTGAACAATATCGTCAAATAAATCCGGAGGATAAGCTGCCAGGAGTTCTTCCAGAGATATTCCGAATAAAGAGAGTGCGGCTGAATTCCCATACACGACCCGGTCTTCAAAAGTTTCCAGAATACCTTCGCTCATACTGTCTAAGATGGCTTCCCAATGCCTATTTTGAGAGAGCAGCTCCTTGGTCATCTGCCTGAGATGTACGGTATCAAAGCCTTTAATCGGTTTTGGCTTTTTGTCCTTTAAAAGAGAATCCGACTCTCTTAGCGCTGCTAAAACATTACCAATGATCGATCCGAGAGGTCCTTTGGCAATGCATGCATCGGCGCCGATTTCAGTATAGTCAAAATCCATTTCGGCCGCTGCGGCCGATACAAGCACCAGGTAGCAATCCTTCAAATGCTGCATTTTTCGTATAATCTTGCACAGTTTGTCCCCGCCGATTTTTGGCATTACAAGATCGACAAACATTATGTCGGGGATAAAGGAAATAAGTATGTCCAGAGCAGATAGGCCGTCTTTGGCAGTCAATACCTGATGGCCTTCATCCTCCAGCAGGTCAGCTATTAGATCCAACATCTGCGGGTTATCATCTACTACAAGAATTTTCTTTTTCATGAAAAAAGTCCTCTTTTAAAAATGTGAAGCAGGAGTAAAAGGTAGTGGAAAAGTCGCCACTGCTTTCCATACAGACCAGATACAATAGAAGCCTCCTAAAAGCAAGGCTCGATTTTATAGTAAAAAATACAGATACAAATTACCTGATAAGGGGATAAGTATAACAAATTAGAAATAAAAATATGGCTGGATCTTAAATAAGAACCACTTGGATAATTAAAAAAAGGCTCACAGGTTTTAACAACTGTGAGCCTTTATATTTTCTGGTGGGCGGTACTGGGATTGAACCAGTGACTTCTACCGTGTGAAGGTAGCACTCTCCCGCTGAGTTAACCGCCCTTTAGAACGGTCTGTCAACCATTTCTTTCAGTTCTTTACCGACCTTGAAAAAAGGTAATTTTTTGGAAGGTACATTTATTTGTACACCGGTTTTCGGGTTGCGGCCAGTATACGGCTTATAGTTTTTTACGGTAAAGCTGCCAAAACCCCTGATTTCCACGCGCTCACCTTTGGAAAGCGTCTCCTTGATAGCGTCGAAAAACGTATCGACAACTTTTTCAGCATCCTTTCTGCTGAAAGCTGCCTTATTCTTAATAGCAATGATTAGTTCTGATCGGTTCATGCAGACTCCTTTTCTTTACCAAATATCATTCAATCTTTTAGGGAGCGCCAGTACTGTTTATATATAGAAGGTTGAAATCTTTTAAGTCAAGTATTTTTTCTTAGTCATAGCACCGCGGTGCTTTAAACGTTCCGGGGGACGTTCCCAAGTGATTCGATTTCATCAGGTGTTGGGAGGTCTTTTAAATCTTTGAGGTCAAAGACTTCCAGAAATTGCTTGGTGGTCGCATAAATAAGAGGTCGCCCGGGAATCTGCTTGCGGCCCAGTATCCGTATTAGCTTTCGTTCGAGCAGCATACGCATGATACCGCCGCAATCGACTCCCCGGATATGTTCTATGTCACTGCGCATGACCGGTTGCTTATAAGCGATGGTAGCCAGCGTTTCAAGTGCCGCCTTGCTGAGTCGGAGGGGACTCGGCCGGACAAGCCGTTTGATCCATTCACGGTATTGCGGGCGGGAGCGGATTTGATATCCGCCGGCAACCTCCCGTAGCAAAAATCCGCCTTTGCGGGCCTCATATTCAGCCGCAAGCGCGGTAAGAGCCTCGTGGATCTTTTTGGTATCGGCCTGTCCGAGGACCTTTTGGATACGGTTAATGGTTAAAGGCGTTTCGGCAACAAACAGCAGGCTTTCAATAATGTATTTGATATCTTCCATTCAGAGTTCGGGGTTCTTCGTTCAGGGTTCTTCGTTCAGTGTTCAGGGTTCTCCAACCTTTGAACCTTGAACCTTTGAACCCTTGAACTTCTAAAGATAAAAGAGTCGGATAACACCGGTCTGGACATGCTGAACGATCCGGACCAGACTGAGTCTGACCATTTCCAGAATTGCAAGAAAGGTTACGATCACTTCGCTTTTCACCGCTCCTGCCGGAAACAGCTCCTCAAAGGTCACCGATTCCCTGGATTCAAATATATCAACAAGTTGTGATATCCGGTTTTTAACAGAGATGCTGTCAGCCGCAATACGAACTTTATCATCCGGAGATATTTTTTCAAGTATTTGCTGGAAGGCCTCAATAAGCTCAAACAGACCGAGCTTTAAAACCTCATCCTGCCGGCCGGCCAGAAGCTCTTCCTGATCAGGATTCCTAGCAAAGATGTCTTCCCCTAAAAGGTTTCTTTCAGCTAAGCGCTCGGCGGCAGCCTTCATCTGGAGATATTCTGCCAGTGGCCTGGCAATCTCCAGGCGGGGATCTTCTTGGTCGTCTTCATCTTCATGGATCGGAAGCAGCATCTTTGATTTTATCTGGGTCAATGTGGCGGCCATTACGATAAAATCTCCGGCAACGTCGATGTTCATCGATTTCATCCATTGCAGATATTCCAGGTACTGGTCGGTGATCATAGCTATCGGAATATCATAGATGTCCATTTCATGTTTTTTGATAAGGTGAACCAGAAGGTCCATGGGGCCTTCGAAAATATTTTCGAGTTTAACTTGATATACTTCTTCTTGCATAGCTATACGTCTATATAGAACAAGATCTTAAAATTTGTGTCAAGCCCGCCCTGGCGCGACGCGATTGTAACAACCTATTGACGCTTCAGATTAATGAGGCGATAGTTATTGTACTTATGTCCTTGCAGGCCAGTTCTGGGCCAGGGTTTTCCTATGGCCCTTCTACGCTAAGTTGATACGGATACTGGATGCTTGATACTGGTCAACAAAAGAATGGTTATTTTAGCACTCCAGCATCCAGTATCAAGCATCCAGCATCGGTTCGTCTCAATTCATGTAATTGGAGCCTCATCAACTTGTCGGTTTGAAGTGAAGCTTCGCTATAATTTTAGGGCTGCTCTGACTTCCGTCATGGTTTGCCGGGCCACATGGCGGGCTTTATTGCCACCTTCTACGATAATATCGTCTACAAGCTGTGGCCGGGTTAAGTAATATTCTCTTTTTTCATGTATTGGTTCCAGGGCCTTGATGAGACTGTCGGCCATTATTTGTTTACATTCGACGCATCCGATTTGAGCACGGCGGCATTCATGGTTGATTTTATCCACGGTTTCCTTGTTACTGTACAGCTTATGGAATTCAAAAACATTACATACTTCAGGATTGCCGGGGTCGCTGCGTCTTGCCCGCTGCGGGTCGGTGAACATTTGAGCAACCTTGGCGACAATTTCATCCGGGCTTTCTGAAAGGTAGATGGCATTGTCGTAACTTTTACTCATTTTACGTCCGTCAATGCCGAGTATTTTGGGAGTTTCGGTTAAAATTGATTCCGGTTCCGGGAAAACGTCTCCGTAAAAGAAATTGAATCTTCGGGCTATTTCCCGTGTGATTTCGACATGGGGAACCTGATCGACACCTACCGGAACTCCGTACGCCTTGTACATAATGATATCTGCCGCCTGGAGAACCGGATAGCCGAGAAAGCCAAAGGTTGAAAGGTCCCGGTTGCTGAGCTGCACAATCTGATCCTTGTAAGTCGGGTTGCGCTCCAGCCACGGAACCGGAGTTATCATCGCCAGGATAAGATACAGTTCCGCATGCTCCTTAATATGTGACTGGACAAACAGGGTGCTTTTATCCGGTGAGAGCCCTGTGCTCAACCAGTCGATGATCATCTCCCGGATGTATCCTGAAATAGAGCCAGGATCTTCATAGTCACTGGTCAAGGCATGCCAGTCGGCAATAAAGTAAAAACAGTCATATTCTTGCTGCATTTCCACCCAGTTTGCAAGGGCGCCGTGCAGATTGCCTATATGAAGCGGCCCGGTGGGGCGCATCCCGCTTAAAATCCGTTTTTTTCCAGTCATACACATCTCCTGTCCTCTATAGCAGTTTCCAAAACAACGTTCCGTTGCCGCCGCCGGATAATTTCGTTTAGATCGGCAAGAGCTCGCAAAGAAAAGCGCGTAAAAGCGAACATGGCTAACCAAACTATCTGCCCAGCAATATCTTGATCAAAGGGTTTAGAAAAAAAGGAATAAGTTTATCCAGCGAATTTGTAATTAGCAAGAAAATAATTATGATCATGCCGAAAGGCTCAATGCGTACAAAGTGCACCCTTAAACGCACCGGCAGAAGCATGGCAAATAGTCGGCCCCCATCCAGGGGGGGCACCGGTATCAGGTTGAAAATAGCCAGTACCAAATTGATGACCACACTATAGGCCAGCATATGAAAGAGGTCCATAATAATGGGTCTGAAAATGGAAGTATACCATATAGATTTAAAATGAAACAGAAGCTGGAAGCTTACCCCCGAGACTACCGCCAGGGCCAGATTGGCAATAACACCTGCTGATGCAACATAAATCGTACTTTTGCGAAGGTCACGAAAATTGGCAAAATTAACCGGAACCGGCTTGGCATATCCAAAAATAATGGGAGAACCTGAGAGTTTTAACACCAGCGGCAGCAGAAATGACCCGAAAAAATCAAGATGCTTGACAGGATTCAGGGTCAATCTTCCTGCCAGCTTGGCGGTGGGGTCTCCCAGTCTGTGAGCAACATAGCCGTGAGCCACCTCGTGGATGGTGACGGCCAAAAGCAAGGGGACAATCATTACCACCAGTTGGTTCAGGTCGAAGTTATTGAACATAATTTTTTACAAAGCCAAGTTCATCATTACGCGTTTTAAGCCGGCCGTTTAATTTTGCATCGAGGGCAGCCTGTAGAATTTCCTTAAAGATCGGTCCGGGCTCAAATCCCATTTTTATAAGATCTTTGCCGGTTACCGAAGGCTGGATATGCCGCAAGTGCGTAAAATAGTTGGAGATCGATTTTTTAACATTTTCGCTTTTGGTTGCCGCCATCATGTACAGAGCCAGTTCTACCCTAAAACCCTTAAGTTGGTGGTAAAGTGTGCTGTTTGAAAGTGGAAGATTGCGTTCCATCCAATACAAGCAACGGTCGGCTTCAAATCGTTCTTTGATGAAAATATCTAGGTAGCGTGGTGCCAGCTCAATCCGCCGGCAGATTTCATGGGTTGTTTCCTTGTCGCAAAGACGGATTAGCGCTATGAAATAAACGGTCCACTTCATATAGAATTCTTCCAAAAAGAGCAAGTCATGCCAGGACAAGACCTTTTTAACGAGATTAAATAAATCTACAAGTTCTTTTGTAAAAGTCATTGAAGGATGGATAACATGTAAAAGATCATATTCGTGTAGCCTGATGATCGCGGGAGTAGGGTTTTCTTCTTCTAGAATTTGGCGCAGTTCAGAAAATACTCTACGGCCGCTGAGCCGTCTGAAAAAATCCATTTTGACGGCATTTGCGATCAGACCTGAAGTCAGTTTTCCTATCGTAAAACCAAAACGCTGCTCGAACCTTATAGCCCTGAAAACACGTGTTGGATCCTCAACAAAACTTAAGTTGTGCAGAACTCTTATGGCTTTTCCCTTAAGGTCCTTTTGAGCTCCAAAAAAATCGATTAAAGTGCCGAATTTGTCGGGGTTTAACTGAATAGACAGGGTATTAACGGTAAAATCCCTGCGAAAAAGGTCGAGTTTGATTGAACTCATTTCCACTGTGGGCAGGGCCGCCGGGAACTTGTAGTATTCCATTCTGGCGGAAGCTACATCGATTTTAAAGCCGTCAGGGAAGATGATTACCGCCGTACCGAATTTTTCATAAGCGTGAATACGTGCCTTGACCGTTTTTGCGTACTCTTGCGCAAAGAAGATACCATCGCCTTCGATAACAATGTCTAAATCTTCATTGGCCCTGTACAGAAACAAGTCGCGGACGAATCCGCCGACAATATAGGCGTCGAAACCATTTTCTTCGGCCTTTCTGCCAATGGATTTCAAAATATCGATGATCCGGCGCGAAAGGCGTTCTTTCATAAATCTTGCAATATTCCTGGTTCTGGCATGGCCGGGTTCCTTCAGCAGCTCCGGGTACTCTTGACTTTTGTGTTGCGTTTGTCGAACCAGAATGTTCAGCAGATCGGTGCGCGTAATAACGCCTTTGATAACATTGTTGTCGATGACAGGGAGCACACGTTGTTTGTTTTCGATTATTTTTTCCTGAATTTCGTGAAGCTCGGCAGCAGGTTTTACAAAAGCAAGCTCTGTGTTCATGTATTCTCTAACGGGGATGTGACCCAGCAGATGAAAAAGGGCTTTTTCTATAATCTGGCGGGTGATAAACCCGAGCATTTTTGTGCCACTGTTTTGTCCTTCGGTAACCAGAAGTGCATTGATATTATAGCGGGTCAGGAGTTCGGCAGCTTCTTTGCAGGGGACATTGGCGTCGACCGTAATGGCAGGGGATGACATTAAATCCTTGGCCCGGCTTCTCGAGCGGATTTTCTTATAGAGAATTTCGGTCAATTCGTGTTCAATCTGTACCAATGTTTTGCCCTTAATGGTTGCAGAAGCCGCAAATGTATGCCCGCCTCCGCCCAGAGGAGTGACGATTGCGCCCACATCGACTTCAGGTATTCTACTGCGGGCCACAATGTACATTTTATCTCCCATACGTGCGATGGTAAAAATAGCGTCAATGTTTTCCATCTTGACCATTTTGTGGACCAGAAAGGCGAAATCCGAGACGTAATTGTCGGTGGTTACGGTTGTAATCACAACTTCAACACCGTTGATATTGTAGCGGGTTGCGGCCTGAATCATATCGTTTAAAAGTCCGATTTGTTCCGGGCTGATTTCTCTGGAGATCAGGCTTGAGATAATGTTTAAATTTGCTCCCTTTGAGAGCAGAAAGGCGGCGGCCTTGAAATCTTTTTCGGTGGTCGAGGGAAACGTAAAAGAGCCCGTATCTTCATAGATACCCAGGCACATGATCGTGGCTTCATCGGGTGAAATTTCGATCCCTTTTTCCATGATAATTTCCGCCAAGATGGTGATGGTCGCGCCCGTTAGCTGGTGAACTTCAAGATGACCGCTGATATCATTAGCAGCCGGTGGATGATGGTCATAGATGTGAATTTCCAAATCAGGCCTTTGCAACACCGAGGCCAGCTTTCCGATACGACCGGCCTGTCTGGTATCAACCAGAACCAGTCGTTTCAAGTCCGAAAAATCGATATCTTTGATCTCTGCCATATTGAAGAGATACACCATGGACTTGATAAAGAAATTTCTTAAATTTTTTTCCTGGGAACCGGGAAAAACTACGAGGGCGTCAGGATACAGCTTTTGGGCCGCAAGCATGGAGGCCAGTGCATCAAAGTCGGCGTTTATATGGGTGGTAATGACGGTAAGATCTTTTTTGCTTAGTAAGCTTTTTTTTGTCACAGCCCGGTCCTATAAGAAAAGTTATGTCTTTTTAATCATATATGATATGGTATATCAAGCGCAAGTTCAAGCAAACTTAACCCCTTAATGAAGAGCCAAGATCGACTCGTCCACTCAATAAAAGAGCGGCGAAGCCGCATTGTATAAAATCGCAAAGCGATTTTATTTGTAAAGCTGTTGTTGTTTTGGTAAGAATATGATACTGAATTATAATAATATTTTGGTATCATACTGTAAATGACAAAAAAACAAAATTCAGGTTACAGATATATTTTCGGGCCTGTTCCATCCCGGCGGTTGGGCACGTCCCTGGGTGTTGATATTGTGCCTCACAAAACATGCACGCTCGATTGTGTCTACTGTGAGTGTGGGAAAACCACCCATCTGACCTTAAAGCGCAAAGAATATGTACCACTGAAACGGGTCAAAGCAGAACTTACAGCCTTTTTAGCAAGTGGCCCACAACTCGATTTTGTAACATTTTCGGGTGCTGGTGAGCCGACGCTCCACAGTGGTTTTGGAGAGCTTGTTAGTTTTATAAAAACTGGTTTTTCACAGCATAAACTTGCTTTGCTGACCAACGGCTCTCTTTTTTATAGATCCGATGTCAGAGCTGAAATTATTGATTTGGATCTTGTAAAAGTATCTCTGGATGCTGTGTATGAAAATAATTTCAGACGAATAAACAGGCCGCACCGGGAATTGGGGCTTTCTCAGATTCTTGAAGGCTTGATTGCTTTCAGAAATAAATTCACGAAACAGTTCTGGATTGAAGTTTTTTTGGTTCCCGGCTATAATGACAGCGAAAGCGAGCTAAAGGAAATAAAAAGTGTCTTAAATATCCTGGCGCCAGACAGAGTTCAACTGAACACGCTTGACCGGCCCGGTACCGAACCCTGGGTAAAGTCTGCCGGCAAAAAGGCATTGACGGACATAGCCGCTTATTTATATAATGCTGAGATTATTAAGCATTTAAAATCAGATCAAAGCAATTGCAATTTTGGCGATGATTTTTTCCAGCGCCTTTTGTCAACCATCAAACGGCGACCGTGCACAGCCAATGATGCTTCACGGCTTTTGGATGCCGATGTTAAAGAGGTTCGAAGGCATCTTTATGCCTTGATTGAGAAAGGGGCGATCACCAAAAAAAAGATGCCCAGGGGAACCTTTTATATGAAGCGAAATTGACTCATATGAGACCCTTGCAAAGGTCTCACCTTAAGAGTACCGGTTTAATATGTTCCAGCAGGTCTCCATTTGAGAGGGAGGATTGATCATGCCAGCTTTTGTGTGGAAGGGAAAAGATAAAAACAATAAAACCAAAAAGGGAGAAATTGAAGCTCCTACCGAAGATGCCGTACGCAACGAATTGATAAGGCGTAAGATTACGAATTTTAAGATCAAACCAAAACCCAAGGATATTTTTGAAAATGTCGCTTTTATGCAGCCCAAAGTGAAGCAGGCTGATATAATTCTTTTTTGCAGGCAATTTTCCACGATGATCGACGCGGGACTACCTATTATTCAATGTCTCGAGATTCTTCATTCTCAGCAGGAGAACGCTACTTTTAAAAAGATGTTGAAAGAGATAAAAAACAATGTTGAAGGCGGCCAAACCTTTGCAGAAGCACTTCGGAAATATCCCAAGCAGTTTGATGATCTTTTCGTCAATATGATTGCAGCCGGTGAAGCCGGCGGTATTCTTGACACGATTCTACGACGGCTTTCCGTATTTTTGGAGAAAGCGGCCAAACTAAAAGCCCAGATCAAAGGTGCCATGACATATCCCATTGTAACCATGGTCATCGCCGCCGTTGTGGTTGGCATCATCATGGTTTTCGTTATTCCTGTATTTGAAGAGATGTTTTCCGGTATGGGAGGTGCGCTACCGATACCCACCCAGATCTGTGTAAATATGAGCCGGTTTATTAAAGGTAATATACACTTTATTATCGGTGGTATCGTTGCATTTATATTTGTTGCAAAGAGGTTTTATGGTACCGAAAAGGGTCGCGTGATTTGTGATGACATTGCTCTGAAGCTGCCGGTATTCGGGGCTTTAATCCGCAAAGCTGCCGTTTCCAAGTTTACGCGTACCACGGGAACAATGCTTTCCAGCGGAGTTTCGATATTAGATTCACTGGAAATTGTTGCTAAAACAGCCGGCAACAAAACCATTGAAAAGGCGGTATACGAGACCCGTGCTGCGATTGCCGAAGGTCGTACAATGTCCGACCCTCTTGCTGAAAGCGGGGTTTTTCCGTCCATGGTGTGCCAGATGATTGCGGTCGGTGAATCCACCGGCGCTCTCGATGACATGTTGGGGAAAATCGCCGACTTTTATGACGAAGAAGTCGACCAGGCTGTGGAAAACATGACCGCATTGATAGAACCGTTTATGCTGGTGTTTCTGGGTGTGGTCATCGGCGGACTGGTCGTTTCAATGTATCTGCCCATATTCAAAATGGCAGCTGCACTGGGTTGATCGATTCGTCAAAACTCTAGATTCGAACCTCGGAGCTTAAACTTTTTATAATCAACCCTTTCAGGGTTAATCCAAGAGACATGCCCTCTGGGCGTGGAGCCTTTGTTATCTATGCCCAACTCCTTTTTGACGTCCGAAAGTGAATATTATCATAGGCTTAAATGGCTTATGTTCTTTCGGCTCCTTTTTACTTCCCTGCTGCTTGGTTCCACGATTATACTGCAGCTTTCAGAGAGTCCTTCGCCGCTGGCCAAACCTCTTTTGGTCTTATACGGCCTTATCGCCGCTATCTTTCTGCTTTCATTTATTTACGCCGTAATTCTGCCCCGATTAAAACGCACACATATCTTTACATACGTTCAAATCGCTGTTGACACATTTATAGTAACGTTGATCATTTTCGTAACCGGCAGTTTTTCAAGCATTTTTTCATTTCTTTACCTTGTTGTGATTATCTATTCGAGTATGCTCCTTTTCAGAAAAGGCATCATAATAATGGCTGCGCTGTGCAGTATCCAGTACGGGATCATGATTGATCTTGAATACTACGGTTTTATTAATCCGTTTGTTATGGAGGGGAGCTTTACAGCCGTTAACTATCCCGGAGGGCATGTTGTTTTTAAAATATTGGTAATTATGGTGGCTTGCTTTGCCGTGGCGTTTTTAAGCAGCCTTTTGTCGGAACAGATCAGAAAGACAAAAGATGAGCTGCTGGCCTTGGAAGAACGTGTCAAACGAGTTGAGAAGTTGGCTTACATGGGTGAAATGGCGGCGGGTATGGCCCATGAAATCAAGAATCCGCTGGCTTCACTGGCGGGCTCGATCCAGATTTTAAGGCAAGAGATTCGCTATCAGCCTGAGCATGACAAATTGATGCAGATCGTTCTGCGGGAGACAGACCGGTTAAGTGTCCTGGCTAATAATTTTCTTTTGTTTGCCAAGCCTCCGGCCGCCAAAGTCGAAAAGATAAAGCTCGACAGCGACTTGGCAGAAACGGTCAGGCTTTTTGAAAAAGACGGTAGTTGTTTTGGAAGGATTTCGATTAAAGAAGATTTTGCACCTGATATCTGGGTCGCAATGGATCCAATCCATCTGCGCCAGGTTCTCTGGAACCTTTTGTTAAACGCAGCTGAGTCGATTGCCGGAAAAGGGTATATCGAGTTGAAAATGTATCCTTTAAAAAACAACTATGCTGAAATCATGATTGCTGATAATGGCTGTGGAATGTCGCCGGAATTGATCAAGTCGATTTTTGACCCTTTTTTTACTACCAAAATCAATGGGACCGGCCTGGGTCTTTCCATAGTTCACAGCATACTCGAATCCTACAATACTTGGCTGGAAATTGAGAGCAGAGTCGACCAGGGGACAGTCATTAGGATGCAGTTAAAGCGTACTGACCCCCCAACTTCGGCTTGACACCTTTTGGTAAATAGGTTAGCAAAAAGGGTTTACCGTACGAAATGTTTATAAAATACCACGAATAGGCGAATTGTTAAATGGAAAAAGCAAGTGATCTCATCGGGCAGCGCAGAAAAAAAATAGAGGATTTAAAAAATAAAAAAATAGATCTTTTCCCCAACGATTTTAATGTTGTCCACACAGTTAGGGATATTGTTAGCTCACTTGAAGAGGTTCCAGATTCTTCGACAGATGAAGATTTTGTATTTGTAGTCGCGGGGCGTATGATGGCGATCAACCGATTCGGAAAAGCATCCTTTATCAGATTCAGGGATCGCACCGGCCAGCTGCAGGCATATATTCGGAAAGACAAAATTGGAGATAAGGCTTACGGTCTTTTTAAACAGCTTGATATCGGAGATTTTGTCGGTTTAAAGGGCGCCATGTTCAAAACCAAAACCGGTGAATGGACGCTGTTGGCCCATGAATTAAAGCTGGTCTGCAAGTCGACGCGGCCGCTTCCGGAAAAATTCCACGGGCTCAAAGATCCTGAAAAGCGTTATCGTCGGCGCTACATTGATTTAATCGTGAATTCAGATGTGCGCAAGATATTTATTAAACGGAGCAAAATCATTCAGGCGATACGTACATTTCTGCTTGAGCGGGATTTTCTTGAAGTGGAAACACCCATGATGCAGTCCGTTCCGGGCGGGGCCGAAGCCACACCGTTTGTCACTCATCATAATGCTTTAGGGATGGACCTTTTTCTGCGAATCGCTCCTGAGCTCTATTTAAAACGTTTGCTTGTCGGTGGTTTTGAAAGGGTTTTTGAAATTAACAGAAATTTCAGGAATGAGGGCGTTTCATCCCGTCACAATCCGGAATTTACCATGCTGGAGTTTTATCAGGCCTATGCTACCTATGAAGACATGATGGACTTGACCGAAAAGATGTTTGCATATGTGACCGAGGCGGTGGCCGGATCAACCACAATTAGCTATCAGGGGGCCACCATAGATATGGGCGCCAAATGGCGCCGCGTGTCCCTTTCTGCGGCCCTGGAGGAGTACGGCAGTGTAGATGCAAATTTACTTAAAGACAAAGAGAAACTTCTTGAACTTGCTGCTTCCAAGGGGATTAAAGTAACCAAAACCGGCCGTCTTGGAAAAATCATTACCAAGCTGTTTGATGTTTTGGTGGAGCCAAAACTTATCCAGCCCACCTTTATTACCGGATATCCGGTGGAGGTTTCTCCGCTTTCCAGAAGAAATGATCAAGATCCCGACCTTACGGATCGCTTTGAGCTTTTTATCGCGGGGCATGAGATTGCCAACGGATTTTCAGAGCTGAATGACCCTGCTGATCAAAAAGACCGTTTTTTGCAGCAAATGGCTGACCGCGAAGCCGGTGATCAAGAGGCCCACTTAATGGACAAAGACTACATTGAAGCGCTGGAATACGGAATGCCGCCGGCCGCCGGCCAGGGGATAGGGATAGACAGACTTACCATGCTGCTTACCGATTCTGATTCTATCCGGGAGGTTATTCTTTTTCCGCACATGAAGCCGAAAGGGGACTAACGCGGGGCATGGCGCAAAACACAAAGTATATACAGTGTTTAAAAGATTTTGGGGTTTCCAATTCAAATACGAATTGAAGACTATTTTTCCACCAGGTGAGAGATACTTGATGCTTGATTCTGGATACTTGATAATTATCTAGTTTTTTAACATTTTTATCCAGCATCGAGTATCCAGAATCCAGCATCTTCCTCAATAATATGAAATAATTACTTATATGCTATACAGTTTTAAACCTAAACACAATCAATAACGATCGCATGTCTTTTGAATACTTCATAGGTGGTCGCTACCTCAGAGCTAAACAGAAAGAAACGTTTCTTTCATTAATTACTTTTCTTTCCGTAGCCGGTGTTGCGATAGGGGTTATGGCCCTGATTGTAGTAATTGCAGTTATGACCGGCTTTGAAGCCGACTTGAAGTCCCGTATATTGGGAGTTGAGTCGCATGTGGTTTTAATGCGTCACGGCGAACCTTTTAGCGATTATCAAAGCGTGTCAAAATATGTAAACAAGTTCGAGGGAGTTGCAGCGGCAACGCCGTTTATTTACAGTCAAGTCATGCTGCGCACCTCATCCGGTGTTGCCGGTGTTGTGCTCAGGGGCATTGACCCTCAATCCGCCGGCCGGGTAATTAAAATTTTAGAAAGCGATTTTTTGCAAAATTTAGATAAGATGCATAAGGAAAAAGGTATGACCGCTTCTATGCCCGGGATCATTTTAGGCCAGGAGCTTTCCAGAAGTCTGGGGGTCGTTGTCGGTGATGTTGTTGCTCTGATATCATCCAGAGGCATGCTATCTCCTGTGGGATACTTACCGGCTATGAAGCGGTTTAAGGTGGCAGGTATTTTTGAAGCCGGCATGTATGAATATGACAGTTCACTGGCTTACGTTCATCTGCAGGATGCTCAGAAAATCCTAAGAATGTCTGATTCCGTGACCGGTATCGAAGTGCGGGTCAATGATATCTATCAAGCCAAGAAGATTGCCGAAAAGATTGTTGCCGGCCTGGGGTTCCCATACTGGGCCAGGGACTGGATGCAGATGAACCACAATCTCTTTTCGGCGCTTAAGCTGGAAAAGACGGTTATGTTTATAATTTTAGCGCTGATTGTTTTGGTAGCCGCCTTTAACATCGCCAGCACGCTGATCATGATGGTAATGGGCAAAACAAAAGATATAGCCATATTAAAAGCCATGGGTTCCACGGATAAAAGCATCCGTAAAATTTTCATCTTCAAAGGGATGATCATCGGTTCAGTCGGCACTGGGATGGGAATTTGTCTGGGGATTTTTCTGTGTAAAATACTGGAAAAATACAAATTCATCGAGCTTCCGGGGGATGTTTACTATATTACGACCCTCCCTGTAAGACTTGAGGCTTTAGATGTTTTTTTGATTGCCGCGGCCGCCATAGTGATATGTTTTTTGGCAACGCTATATCCCGCACATCAGGCATCCAAACTCAATCCTGCTGAGGCGATTCGTTATGGTTAGGTCTGAAAAAACCGACAAAAAGACTGCTGCGGATCGATTGATCGTTGTCAGGGAGCTATGCAAAAGTTTCAATAACAGCGGTTCCCGCATAGATATCCTCAAAGGGGTAAATCTTGATTTGGATGCCGGAGAGACGATTGCAGTTGTTGGCGCTTCCGGAATCGGCAAATCTACGCTACTTCACTTGCTTGGAGCGCTGGACCGGCCCGACAGCGGGACCTTTTTGTTTCAAGGCGAGGATGTATTCCTTTTTGACAGTTTAAAGCTGGCAAGATTTCGAAACGAGTTTATAGGATATGTCTTCCAGTTTCATCATCTTCTCCCCGAGTTTTCAGCACTTGAAAATGTGATGATGCCGGGATTGATTAAAGGGCTGGGCAAAAAAAAAGCTCGGAAAGCGGCGGAACCAATTCTTGTCAGGGTTGGGCTCAAAGATCGCTTATTCTACAGGGTCGGCAAACTTTCAGGAGGTGAACTGCAAAGAGTGGCCCTGGCGAGAGCCCTAGTTCTTAAACCGGTTGTGCTTCTGGCCGATGAGCCTACCGGTAATTTGGACAAGAAAAACAGCGAGCAGGTCCACAATTTGCTTTTGGAACTGAATCGTGAATTTTGTGTTACGCTGGTTGTAATAACCCACAATATGGAACTTGCATCTTATATGTCACGCCGTGCGACAATTATTGACGGCAAACTGGTGGAGCTGGAAAATTGAACAATGTAAAAAGATGTTTAGTCTTGTTTGTTATCGTGATCCTGACGCTGGTGCCTAATACTGCTTGTCCGCTGGAGGCGGTTCGGGTTGCTGTGTTGCCGTTTGAAGTCCATTCAGTAAAAGACCTTGCTTATATGCAAACCGAAATCGCCGGGATTATCAAGAAACATTTAAAACAGGATGGTGCGGTTGTTGTGGATTTGGAGTTAAAACCCGAGTTGAGGGGCAAAATAGCCGCAGGGGTCGACGGCATCCGTAATTTGGGCGTTAAGAGTGGTGCCGACTATATTGTTTGGGGAAGTTTAACCTGGATTGGGCAGCGGTTCAGCATGGACGCAAAGATGATCGAGACCTTTGGTGAGGCGCCACCGAATGTTTTTTTCGTGGAAGGAAAAAGCATAGAGACTCTCCTGGGAACCGTGAAGGAGCTTGCTGATAAAATCGGGATGAAGATTTTTAAGCGCGAAAAGGTTGCCAAGGTGCTGATTAAAGGCAACAAGCGGATAGAGTCTGATGCTATCCTGCGGGTTATCAAAACCGCTCCGGGCGACATCATGCTGGCCAAGAGCCTTTCGGATGACTTAAAGGCTGTATATTCCATGGGGTATTTTGATGATATCCGCATTGAGGCTGAAGACGGAACTGAAGGAAAGACCATCACCTTCAGGATAAAGGAGAAACCGAACGTCCGAAAAATTCGCATAGAGGGCAACAGGCGTATCGAAGATGAAGATATACAAGAAGTGTTAGCCATCAGAACGGGCTCAATACTGAACATCAAAACAATCCACGACAGTGTTAGGCAAATAGAAGATCTTTACAAGGAAAAAAATTATCACAACGTCAAAATTACTTATAATATTGAGTACCTTGAAAAAAATCAGGCTATTGTCAAATTTGTTATCGCCGAAGGAGCAAAGGTCCGTATAAAAAGAATCGTTTTTGAAGGCAATACAGCTTATAAAGACAAAAAATTAAAAAAAATGATGGAAACGTCAGAAAAAGGCTTCTTTTCATGGCTGACGTCGTCCGGCGATATGAATACGGCGGACCTAAACCAGGACATTGCCAAGCTTTCGGCCTTTTATCACAACAGTGGTTATATACAAGCCAAAGTAGGGGAACCGAATATTGAATTTAAAGAAAATTGGATATATATCACAATTAAAATTGTTGAAGGACCGCGATTTGAGGTCGGAAATATCGATATTGCCGGTGACCTGATTTTTCCCAAAGAGGAATTGCTGGAAAAACTGAAAATTACTAAAGAAACGTTTTTCAACCGAGAAGTTGTCCGTAACGATGTGCTTACGTTGACCGATTTTTACGCTGACGAAGGTTATGCCTACGCCGAAATAGCACCACGTATTCACCAGGATGCCGAAAAGTTGATCGTCAATATCACCTATGATGTTAAAAAGAATAAACAGGTCTATTTTGAAACCATCATTATCAGCGGAAACACTAAGACAAGAGACAAGGTAATCCGTCGGGAGCTTAAAGTTTATGAACAGGAATTGTACAACGGAAAAGGATTAAAACGCGGCGTACGCAATCTGTACCGCCTGGATTACTTCGAAGAAGTCAAGGTTAACACGTTGCAGGGAAGCAGCGACGACAAGATGGTCTTAAAGATTGACGTTGCTGAAAAACCCACGGGTGCCTTCACCTTCGGCGGCGGCTATAGCAGCGTTGAGAATGCTTTTATGATGTTTTCGACTTCACAGAGAAATCTTTTCGGGCGCGGCCAAACCCTACAGTTGAAGGCCGAGCTGGGCGGGAGGACAACCCAGTATAACCTGAGTTTTACCGAACCGTGGTTGTTTGATATTCCTTGGTCAGCCGGTTTTAAGATTTTCAAACTGGACAGGGATTATGATACGTACGACAAGGAAAGCTTCGGCGGGGGAGTGTGGTCCAGCTATCCGATTCTTGACTATACCCGCGCCACTGTTAGGTATGAATACGAGGATGCGGACATTAAAAATGTTACCCTTGATGCTTCAGATTCCATTAGGAAACTTGAAGGAACCAATGTAGAGAGCAGCATAACTACAGGGCTGCAATATGATTCCAGGAACAGTTTTTTTAATGCTACGGAGGGGTCAAAACACAATATCTCCGTGCAATATGCCGGTCTCGGGGGCGATATCGGCTTTACAAAGTATTTGGCGGAAACCGGATGGTTTATACCGTTATTTAAGGATTTAGTGGGTGTTTTACATGGCAAAACAGGTTATGTCGCCGGGCACTCCGGCAAGACGCTCCCGGATTGGGAACGGTTTTATCTGGGCGGTATAAATTCCCTGCGCGGTTTTGACTGGCGGGACATAAGCCCAATAGAAATCAATGAAAATGGTGTTGAATCCAAGGTTGGGGGAGACAAATTTATCCAGATTAACATTGAACTGAAGCATCCTCTGTTTAAGGATGCCGGTGTCTGGGGCGTGGCCTTTTTTGATACCGGCAATGTATATAACAATGATCAGGATCTTGATCTGGGCAACATGCGTGAAAGCGTCGGATACGGTTTTAGGTGGTATTCTCCCGTAGGTCCCATCCGCCTTGAATATGGATACATCCTTGATCCCGAAGAAGGCCGGGGCCAAGGCGGGCGCTGGGAGTTTTCAATGGGCGGGGTATTCTTTTAGCCGGGATATTTTATTAACCTAAACTGATCGGTTCTAGGTTCAGAGTTCTAGGTTCAAAGGTTATAACATCTTGACATTACTTAACGTTACAACTCAATGTCAGGATTGATCTCTTGCACCCATTGGGTGAGAATTGCTTGCCGCCTCTATTGAGGCGTAACTCTTTTGAATTGAGCCTGTTAGGGCTCATAAACCCGGAACCCCTGGCCCAGACCTGATTTCAAGAAGTTGGATCCAGGCATATGTTTTTAATAGCAGAGGGTCGATTTCCTAGATAACGGTCGTCGCGCTCTCCGAGGCGTAGGCTCATGTCTCTACGAGCCGGAGGCCAGGGCGGGCTTGAACGTTGAACCGTTCAACCTAGGATTAACTTAGATACGCGGTCTCAATGAGTTGATAAATAGTAAAGGAGGAGTAATGCGAAGGTTTAAAATAGCTTTTGTGGCAACATTTTTAACGTTTTGTTTTTTGGCGGCGCCTTTGTACGGCGCAGACGTTGCCAAAATCGGCATTGTCGATTTTCAGAGAATTTTTGAGACATCGAGTGCCGGCAAAATAGCCCAGGCAGAAATCAGTAAACAGGGTAAAAAAATGGAGGCCGATCTCAAGGAGCGCGGGGCTGAAATCGATGAAATAAAAAAGAAGCTTGAACGGGAAGCGCTGGTTATGAGTAAGGAGATGCGTCAAGAGCGAGAACGAGAAATTAGAATAAAAATCAATGATATAAAGACTTTACAGAAAAAATATATGAATGATTTCAAGTTGCAGGAGCAACGGCTCGTGAATCGCATCAAGAAAGATATCTTTAAGATTATTGATGATATTGCTAAAAAGCAAGGTTATCTGCTTATCCTCGAAAAACGTGAGGGCGGTGTGCTGTATACTCCCAAAACAAACGAAATCACCGACAAAATAATCCAAATCTACAATGCCAAATTTGCTCAGAATGTAAATGAAAAGGGCAAAACCAAGAAGAAATAGATAATGGAAATATCACTAGCTAAAATTGCTGAGATTGTCGCCGGTGAGGTTAAAGGGGATGTCCACAAACGAATTCGTGATGTAGCCCCTTTTGACGAAGCCCACAGTGATGCAATAACATTGGCCGGAAACCCAAAATTTTTAAAACAGATCGATGCAACCGATGCCGGGGCGGTTATTGTACCCCGTGATTTTCAGGCGTCTTTGAAAAACCTGGTACTGGTGGAAAATCCTCAAGTTGCTTTTGCTAAAGTCCTTAAAATTTTTCATCCACCTTTAAAACCGCAACCGGGGATAAGTTCAGAGGCTCATATCGGAGAGGAATTTACAGGCGGCCAAGACGTTTCCATTGCGCCTTTTGCAGCAATTGGCAACAATGTTACCGTAGGGCAGCGTGTCAATATTTCCTCCAACGTTTTTATCGGGGACAACGTTGTCATTGGGAATGATGTGAAGGTCCATCCCAACGTTGCAATTTTGGAGCGCTGCAGAGTTGGGAACAGGGTGATTATTCATGCCGGGACGATTGTCGGCAGTGATGGTTTCGGTTTTGCTCCTGACGGAGAAACGTATTACAAGATTCCCCATATCGGTATTGTCCAGATAGATGATGATGTTGAAATAGGTGCGCTCAACACTATCGACAGGGGTACATTTGGCAAAACCTGGATTCAAAAGGGCGTTAAGACCGACAACCTGGTTCATGTCGCTCATAATGTGACTGTAGGTGAAAATTCGATCCTGGTGGCGCAAGTCGGAATTTCAGGCAGTGTTACCATAGGGAAACACGCCGTATTGGCAGGGCAGGCCGGCGTTGCCGGTCATCTTAACATCGGAGATAATGTAATCATCGGCCCGCAGTCCGGTGTTGCCAAGTCGGTGCCGAGCGGCGAAGTTGTTTCAGGGTCGGTGGCGATGCCTCATCGCATATGGCTTAAGGTACAAAGGATACTGCCTACGTTGCCTGAACTTAAAAAGAGACTGTCAGAAGTCGAAAAAAGATTGAGGAAATATGAAGATAACTTATGATATTCAGAAAATCATGAAATTGTTACCTCATCGCTATCCTTTTATTATGATCGATCGCATCATTGAACTTGTGCCCGGTGAAAAGGTTGTGGCTTTGAAAAACGTAACTATCAACGAGCCTTTTTTTCAGGGCCATTTCCCGGGAGAGCCCATTATGCCCGGAGTACTGATTGTCGAGGCCATGGGCCAAGCCGGTGCCATACTGGCTTCTGAATCCATGGATCGGGGAAAGAAGGGTTCGCTGATTTTTTTTATGGGGATGGATAAGGTCAAATTTCGGAAACCTGTTGTTCCCGGTGACCAGCTTATCTTTGAGATTCGATTTATGAAACAGCGATCTCAAGCTTTTAAGATGTCCGGCATCGCCAGCGTTGATGATAAACGTGTGGCCCAAGCGGAACTGTTGGCTACTTTTGGAGAAAAATCATGATACATGCGACGGTAATTGTCGATTCGGGGGCGGAAGTCGACTCCAATGTAGTCATCGGTCCTTATTCAGTCATCGGCGATAACGTTATTATCGGGTCAGGAACGGTTATTGGACCCCATGTCGTTGTTGATCCGTACACGAGCATTGGACCGGACTGTCGAATTTATCAGTATGCCGCCGTCGGAACTGTTCCCCAGGATTTGAAATTTAGGGGCGAAAAGTCGTTTGTCAAGATCGGTGCTAAAACGACTGTGCGCGAATTTGTTACTATTCACCGGGGAACGGCAGAGGGCGGCGGAATTACCGAAGTCGGGGAAGAGAATCTGTTGATGGCCTACACTCATGTCGCCCATGACTGTATTACCGGCCGAGGAGTAATTCTTTCCAATAATGCAACCTTGGGCGGGCATATTATTATTGGTGATTATGCTGTTATCGGCGGCCTTGTGGCCATTCATCAGTTTGTGCGGGTCGGAGATTATGCTTTTGTGGGCGGAAAATCTGCGGTGGTAAAAGATATTCCGCCCTATGTTATAGCATCAGGCGACAGGGCCAGTCTGCACGGTTTAAATAATGTCGGCTTGAAGCGCAAAGGGTTTCCCCAAGAAACTTTATTGCAACTGAAAAAAGCATACAGAATTATTTTCCGTATCGGGTTAAGCCTGAATGAAGCCATTGAAAGAGTACGCGCAGAGGTTCAACAGATACCTGAGGTTATAAATTTTATCGAATTCATCAAATCTTCTCAGCGCGGGATTACCAGGTGATTAGCCGTCTGCTAAATAAAGATTTTATAATTTATGTCAAGTTTTTATAGCACACTAAAATGCAAGGGATAAGCTGATACTGGATTAAACAAGGATTTTTTTATCCATCCAGCATCGAGCATCCAGTATCCAGTATCTCTAAGTCTCGTCGGCTTGCTCCCGCCTGTGGAATAGGGGTCGGAGAGGCGAAGCTTCGTTGTCTCTAATGTTCTAAGGAGGTTTATGAAAAGACTCCGCGTTGGTGTTGTCGGTGTCGGCTATCTTGGTAGATTTCATGCTGAAAAGTATGCAAGTATGGCTGAGGTAGACCTTGTTGGCGTTGCCGATACCAACATGCCACAAGCTGCGAGTATCGCCGGCAATTACCGTACCACGGCATATTCAACCTATCAGGACCTTTTTGGGAAAGTGGATGCTGTCAGCATCGTTGTCCCGACTCCATCCCATTTTACGGTCGCCATGGATTTTTTGAAGAATGATGTTGATGTCCTCATCGAAAAGCCCATGACAACCACCCTTGAAGAGGCTGATACGCTGATTCGTTTTGCAGAATCAAAAGGTCTTATCATTCAGGTGGGGCACCTTGAACGATTTAATCCTGCAGTTGTTGCTCTGAAGGATATTGTTCAGAATCCGATGTTCATCGAGTCCCACCGGTTGAGTATCTACAAGGATCGCGGCACCGACGTCAGCGTGGTCCTTGACCTTATGATTCATGATATCGATATTATTTTGAACTTCGTCAAGTCAGATGTCAGCGAAATCCGTGCGGCGGGAATCCCTGTTATCGCTGAAAACGTTGATATTGCAAATGCACGTCTTGAATTTCAAAGCGGATGTGTTGCCAATGTTACCGCCAGTCGTATTTCGACCAAAAATGAACGTAAAATTAGACTGTTCCAAAAAGATGCCTATGTGTCAGTCGATTTTACGAGCCAGGAAATTACCGTTATCCGGCAGAATAGTAAAAAAAATGACGGCTTGATTCCGGGCATGGAAATTAAGCAGCTTTGTTTTACAAAAGGTGACGCCTTGGAAGATGAAATAAAATCTTTTTTACAAGCGGTCGTCAACCGTAAAACACCACCGGTTACGGGACAGATGGGACGTGATGCCCTAAAAATAGCTTTAAATATTATGGAGCAGATCAAAAATTCTGTCAGCCGGCTGTCCGACACCAGCGAATGATTAATTCGCAAAAAGAACCCCAATCAGCAAGACTCAATTGAGGTTTTGGCAATCCGTCGACACGATGATTTGAACATTTTTAGGTGCAAATTTTTACTAATACCAATGGGTCCCATTTCCGAAAAAAAGTGTATAATGATAATTGCCGGTGAAGCTTCCGGCGACCATCACGGGGCCAAGCTGGTAAATGCCATGCAAAAAAAAAACAATGCGCTCTTTTTCTGCGGCATCGGCGGACAGGCTCTAAAAAATGAGGGTGTCAGGATTTTAGTTGATGCTTCCGAACTTGCCGTTGTGGGGATTACAGAGGTTTTATCCAAAATAACCAGTATATTAAAAGGACTGTCGGTTGCCAAAAAAGCCCTTAAAACAATGCATCCCGACCTGCTCGTCTTGATCGATTTTCCAGATTTTAACCTTAATGTCGCTGCGACTGCCAAGAAGCTTAAAATACCCGTGCTTTATTATATCAGCCCCCAGGTTTGGGCCTGGAGGCCGGGTCGTGTTAAAAAAATAGGAAAAGTAGTGAATCATATGGCGGTTATTTTACCGTTTGAAGCAGATTTTTTTAAAAGGCATCAGATCCCCGTGACATTTGTCGGCCATCCTTTACTCGACAAAGATCATTTAACCCCGATCAATGCTTTGGAAAGGCAGGCCGAGTCTAATCCTACTGTCGGACTTCTCCCCGGCTCCCGTGACCGGGAGATTGCCAGGCATCTGCCGGTGATGCTGGATGCTGCGCGAATATTGGCAGAACGCATCAAGAACATAAAATTTGTAATTTCAGTTGCTCCTGCTGTAGGAAAACAATACGTAGAAGCGATCATTGCAAAACACAAAGCTTTAATTAACTTTGAGATGATCGAAGGCCGGGTAGATGAAGTTTTTGAAAAATGCAGACTTGTCGTTGCCGCTTCGGGTACGGTTACCCTGGAATCTGCAATTTCCGGCACACCGATGGTAATCATCTACAAATTGTCCCCGATTAGCTACTGGTTGGGCCGGGTTTTGATCCGTGTAAAACATATCGGCCTTGTTAACCTTATTGCAGGTAAAAGGGTTGTTCCTGAACTGTTGCAGGGGGAAGCCTCTCCCAGTAAGATAGCAGATACAGTTTTTGAGATGTTAAATGACGTTCCCGGTTTGGAGCGTTTGAGAAACGAGCTTTTGAGCACAAGAGATATGCTGGGCGAGCCGGGGGCCTCGGAGCGCGTTGCCGATATAGCCCTGAATATGCTTTAACCAAGCTATTACATAACCCGTACAAGCGCCGAGCACGGGGACAGGCCGGAAAAGAAAAAAATATCACGAAAGCACGAAATGACGAAAACACGAAAAAAGATATTAATAAAATTTCGTGCTTTCCCTCTTTCGTGTTTTCGTGATTGACTTTAATTGTTTGTCACAAAATACTCAAAATTCACAATTAAGAAACAAAAAAACTGGGTCATCTATACGTTTTATAGAAATGGCGATTTTGAAAAAAATAACAAAACCGGTCTTGAGAGATAGACACAAACGGATCTTTGCCCTGATTAAGGAAAACAGGTTCCGTCTATTTTTGGCAATGGCATGTATGCTGGTCATGGCTGCGGCCACCGCGGCCACTGCTTTTTTGGTAAAACCGGTACTGGATGATATTTTTTTTAATAAGGACACCTTAATGCTGAAGATAATTCCGGCGGCCGTTATTCTGATATACTTGCTACGCGGTCTGGCAACGTACGGGCAGGACTATTTGATGAATTATGTGGGTGAAAGCATTATCAGGCGTTTGCGCGATGACCTCTATAGCCATATTCAGGACCTGCCGATCGCCTTTTTTCACAAAGAAAAGACCGGTGTCCTTATGTCGCGTGTTATGGGTGACGTCGGCATTGTCAAGACCATGGTTTCTACGGCGGTTACAAGTTCCTTGAAAGATTGTTTTACGATAGTGGGCTTGACCATCGTTATCTTTTACCGGGACTGGAAAATGGCTATATTTGCCTTTATAATTTTACCGCTGGCTTTCTTTCCGATTGTGGAGTTCGGGAGGCGGGTGCGCCGAATCAGTACCAGTTACCAGGAAACCGTGGCCGATTTAAGTTCTTTTCTGCATGAAACCTTTGCAGGCAACAAGATCGTCAAGGCTTTTGGAATGGAGCAGTATGAAAAGAAGCGTTTTTACCAGAGAACTCTCGGGCTTTTTAAACTGGAGATGAAAGCCGTTATTGCGCGCTCATTGTCTTCACCCATCATGGAGTTCCTGGGCGGACTCGGCATTGCTTTTATCATATGGTACGGGGGATCTAAGGTGCTTGCGGGTACTTCCACCGCCGGAACATTTTTCTCTTTTATGGCTGCAGTTCTAATGCTGTATGATCCGGTAAAGAAGTTAAGCGGTCTCAATAACGCGGTTCAGCAAGGGCTTGCTGCGGTCGACAGAATTTTTGACGTCATGGAGACAAAATCAGAAATCAAAGAGCCCCAAAACCCTGTAGTACTTAAACGCGGACCACACAGGGTAACTTTCGAAAACGTATTTTTTAAATATGAAGAGGATATGACATTAAAAGACATCAATCTGGATGTGCAGGCCGGCGAAATTTTAGCGCTGGTCGGTATGAGCGGTGGGGGAAAAACCTCTCTGGTTAACCTGTTGCCCAGATTTTATGATGTCACAAAAGGGGCGATCATGATCGACGGTGTCGATATCCGCAAGACGTCGATATCTTCGCTGCGGGATCAGATGGCCATCGTTACCCAGGAACCGATACTTTTTAACGATTCCGTGCGCAACAATATCGCCTATGGCAATTACAAAGCTTCGGATGAAGAAATCCGAAGGGCGGCACAGGCCGCCTATGCTTATGATTTTATTCAAAACTTTCCCGGCCAGTTTGAAACCAATATCGGAGAACTGGGCGCGCGCCTTTCCGGAGGAGAAAAACAGAGAATCTGTATCGCCCGGGCACTTTTGAAGGATGCTCCCATTTTAATTCTTGACGAAGCCACTTCTTCTCTTGATGCGGAATCGGAGATGCTGGTTCAAAAGGCCCTTGAGAATCTGATGAAAGGCCGTACTACTTTTGTGATTGCTCATAGACTTTCAACCATCGATTATGCCGACAGAATTATTGTTATCGTAAACGGCCGGATGGTGGAAGAAGGCACACAGGAAGAACTGATTGTACGGCAAGGGGAATTTTTCAAACTTTATCAGATGCAGTCCAGTAACAGTCAGGACAATATATTTCGTAACTTCTCGATAAGTGCTGGGGAATAATTGGGAGCATTACCGATTTGTTAAAATGGTTCTCACCCATTAACTTATTTATTTTTTGAGCGAAAACCTCGCAATCAGGTTTCAGGTGTCAGTAGTAAGAAAAGAAGTGTCCATTCACGGAGTAGTTAAGTTAGTGGAAATTCCAAATAACAAATCTCAAATCATTTACCC
>NZ_JAZFTO010000054.1:0-20249 GCF_036446775.1 Candidatus Desulfatibia sp. | reverse complement strand
ACCATATCAATTCTTAGTGGATTTTCCGTAGTCTGGTTGATGTGTGAAATCTGACCATACTAAATATTGGGGTGCACTCTATTACCTCACACAACCGTAAATTCTCCCTGATTCTGTTCTTGAAAGGGAATTCTTATCAACAACTCAACTCAACAACTCAACTCAACTTCTGTTCTTGAAAGGGAATTCTTATCAACTCAACTCAACTCAACAAAAGAGTTTATTTTGATTCTCTGTTAATGATGTGTTAATAATAAGACGGTATTAGGCAAAACATCTGAAATAATAAAGATGAAAGGATTTTAATCAAAAGAATTCCTCGATGCTCTGCATCGGGGTTAATAAGATAAAAATTCATTTTGATACCTCGCAGCTCTGCTGCGGGATAGTTCATTATGGCAACAATAAAACCTTTTGATCGCATCGCTGTAGACCCGAACATCGATATCGGTAAGTGAGAAAAAGATCCGCTGTCATCTCCTTCCTGTTAAATAATGAAGTTCTTCTCCAACTAAATTGGAGAAGAACCAATAATAATTATCTTTCTCTGTGAGCTCTGTGAGAAATATAAAAGTCCCTGTTTACCCTCCTGCGACCATAGGCAGAAGAAACACATCGGCATTATCCGGAATCAGAGTTTTCTCAAAATTAGGTTTAGATACAGGCTTGTCATTGATGCGAACGACCGCATATTGGTAGGAATCATTCAGATCATGGAGCAGATCTGCAATTGTCATCCCTTCGCGCCAGGGGTGCTGTTTGCCATTGATCCTGATCATTATTCAACGCCGTGTGACTTGAGTAGTTCCAAAATCTCGGGAAAGTCAATGCCGAGTCTTTTTACGGTTTCAATTGTCGGGATGCCGTTTTGCGTCCATCCTCTGCGTTTATATACCGCATCCTTTAGTTTTTCATATTGCTCCTCACGAAACTGTCGCAGCAGTGCTATTTTTTCTGCCGTCGATTTGTCCTCGATTTCGACCTTGTATTGTTCGACCAGCTGTTTATCGTAACGCTCTTGCCGTGATTCATACTCAACGGCCAGCACCGGACCGACCGCACGGTAGGGGATATTGTCATGCTCGCGCCGGCCAAAGCCCATTTTGAGGTTGAAGATGCGCTGAAAATTGTAGACGGCCTCGCTGATGCTAATAAGGTCGTCGGGCGTCGTCTGCCGGCCGGTTACCGCGCTGAAGTACTCTGCATACCATTGTACATGCTGCATGACTTTGGCCGGCTCCGGGGTATCCTTATTGTCTTCGGGAATAATATCGTTCCAGGGCAGCTTACACAGACCGCACAGACCAAACCAGGTTCTGAACATGGGGAACCAGTGCAGCGCCTCGGCTTTCTGCTCAAAGGTCGGCATAAAGTTGTGCACCATGTCAAGAAAGATCAGCCAGGCTTCATCATGCTGCGGCCCCTTAAGGGCCAGGCCGTAGCCCCCCTGCTGGGCCAGCGACTCTTTAGTCATATATTCTGAGAACTCGAGCCCTTTTGCTTCCATGCCGATATCCTGCATAATATCGGGATCGGCGCCGTAGTCTTTTGAGAAAATAAATTTCATCCTGCGAACACCCTGGCCCACAAGACGGCCAAAACCCTCTCCTTGTGCCATTTGATGAACGATTTCAAGAGCCGCCGCGCGGTTGCCGAAAGAAAGGTTAATTCCTCCGGTGTGATTCTCATTAATCAATCCCATCTCAAAGCATTCCATGGCAAAGGCTATACTCGTTCCCACTGAAATCGTGTCTAGGCCATAGGCATCGCAGTAAAAATTCATTTCAATAACGAAGTGAGGATCAAAGATGCCCAGGTTCGATCCGCAGCCGGCAATGGTTTCATATTCGGGCCCATCGACAAAAACTTTGGTCCCTTGATAAGGTCCGGTAAGAGGCACAAAGTCCTTGACGCCATGGGAGCAGGCCACTGTGCACCCCATCCAGCAGCCGTCAAACCCGGTGTCAAAAATGCGACGGTAAATCTCCTGGCCGAGGTTGCCTGTTTCAGGATGCCGGCCGTACTGGAAATTGTTCACCGGAAACAGGTCAAAGTCATCCATTATGGTAACAAGGTGGGTTGTTCCGATTGAGGACATCTCGTTTTGTTTGGGATCCAACTCGGTAATTTCCCGGGAGTGCATACGTCCAACCTCTTTTAATGCGTCCCCATCGGCTGGATTGTTTGTTTTTACCGTAACCGTGTCCCAGCGTGCCACAATTGCTTTTATTTTTTTATCGGCAAAGACGGTGCCGATGCCCCCTCGTCCGGCCTGTTTGTATCTGGCCCGCTTTCGTTTTAAATCATACCAGGTAAAGTTCAGGCATCCAATCAGCGTATTCTTGGCGCCGGGTCCGGTGGAGACCACTGAAATATTGCGAGGCTTACCCTTGGCGAAGTGATCTGTCAGTATCGCTGAAAGATCATAGGAATCATCCGGCAGCCCGACAGTCTCTAAAATCTGAACCTGCCCTTCAATCCCATCGACAAAAATTACAATGTCTTGGGACGCTTTGCCTTTAATTTCCAAGGCGTCAAACCCTGAAAACTTCAGATAAGGGCCGAAATATCCTCCCACATTGGAGTCGATCACGGATCCTGTTAAGGGAGAAATGGTTGTCACAATACTTTTTCCGGAACCCGGATATATGGGTGTCCCGCCCAGGGGACCTGAAGCAATACAGATGGTGTTTTCAGAATCATTCCATCTGGTTGTGTTGCTTACGGCATTCCAAAGCAGCCATAGATCAAAGCCTTTGCCGCCGATAAAGACCGCCTTCATTTTATCTGTAACCGGCTTTATTGAAATTTCTGCATCAGCAATATCGCAGCATAGCGTTTGCCCGGCATAACCGTTTGCAATCGCCGGTCGGTCGTAATCCAATGTTTTAATCGTTTTCATTTCAAATTGTGTCATTAATACAGCCTCTAACTTTTATTGGAAAAGTTTTTGGTTATTATTTCACCCAGCTCCCGGGAGCGTTGTGTGGCGACCTCAACGGCATTGATCAGGGTCGTGCGCAGTCCTCCTTTTTCCAAAGTATGAATGCCGGCAATGGCGGTTCCGCCGGGGGAGGTCACCATATCCTTTAATTTTCCGGGGTGTTCCTTGGTTTCCATCAACAGCTTGGCAGCCCCTAAAACCGTTTGGGTTGCAAGGAAAAGAGCGTCCTGCCTTGCCAGTCCCACCTTGACACCGCCATCGGCCAGAGCATCGACAATTAAAAAGATGTAGGCGGGTCCGCTGCCGCTTAAGCCCGTTACGGCATCCATAAGGATATTCTCTTTTAAAAATATGGTTTTACCCATGGAATCGAAGATGGCCATCGCCATTTTGACGTCATCCCGGGAGGCATTTTTCCCGGCCGCCACGACCGTGGCGCTTTCTTGAACGAAGGCGGCAATGTTGGGCATGACCCGGATCAGGCGTAATTTTTTGTTCAGGCACGATTCGATAGCTGCCAAAGAAACACCGGCTGCAATTGAGATAATGAGTTTGCTCATATCCAGTTTGGATGCTGTTTCGACCAGTACCGGGGCGATGATCTGGGGTTTGACCGCATAGATAATAATTTCGGATGCTTTAACCGCATCGAGGTTGTTGGTCGTTACAGCGACACCATATTTTTCTTTTACGGATTCGAGCTGATCTTCTCTAATATCCGTACAGATAATATTTCCGGCCGCGGTTGACTTCGATGAAATCAGCCCGCTGACGAGGGCTTCCCCCATATTCCCGGCTCCTATGATGCTGATAGTTTTGTCTTTTAACATTGATTTGATTCTCCTTATCGCCAGTGGGGCCCCAAAAGTTATTGAGAAATTGCGCATATTCGAGCTAACTGACTGAATCTATTATGCCTTCAAACCATTGAAAAGCCCTTAAAACTCCCTGTGAGAGATACGGGCTTGCGATATGACATCTTTTTATCTCCTGAATATTTAGTATGTCAATGATTTTGCCTGAAATATCTTGACTTATCTTCAAGAATATAATTAATTTTTACAATAAAATTTCTTTTTTGCAATCAGTCCCAAAAGATGAAAGGTTTTTATATATATGTTTATTATAGGTAATTTTTTAAAGGCGGTTGCCATAGTTCTAAACTATGTTCTCAGTTTTTACATGTGGATCGTGGTGGCGCGGGCGGTGCTGTCCTGGGTGAATCCTGACCCCTATAATCCTATTGTACGCTTCATCCATAGCGTTACTGAACCGATTTTAGATCCTATACGCACCCGATTACCTTTTGGTTTCGGCGGTATCGATATTTCTCCGATAATCGTTATCCTTGGCGTCGTTTTTTTGCAAAACTTTGTTGTCAGTAGCCTGCTTAGGCTGTCGATGTCTCTTATGTAACCAGTGAAAAACAGGTGATATCATGAAATTGACGCCCCTTGATATTCAGCAACAACAGTTTAAGATCAGGTTCAGAGGTTTTGATGTACGCGAGGTAGATGCATTTCTTGAACAACTCGCGGATGACTTCGAATCATCGCAGAACGAAAACGTAAGCTTGCAGGAGGAAATTGACCGGCTCAAACTCGAAAATCAGGGATACCGGCAGCGTGAAGAAACCTTTAAGCGTGCCATGCTCAATTCCCAGAAAGTATTAGAGCAGATGAAAGACAATGCTCAGAAATCGGCCGAGCTGATTATTGCAGACGCTGAAGTTAAAGCCGAAAAAATCCTCAACAGAGCCCACAACCGGCTGGCCCAGCTTCATGAAGATATTGCCGAGCTGAAACGCCAGCGCATCCAGATCGAAATTCAAGTCCGCTCAATTCTGGAAAACCATACCAAACTCCTCGACCTCGGCCAAGAAGAGACTGAAGCCCGGGACCAAGAAGATGCCAAATTGAAAGTGTTAAAACAACCTAAATAATTGGGAGAATAAAATGGCGAGAATAGACGCGTTTTTTAAGTTAATGAATGAACAGGGTGCTTCTGACCTTCATCTTGTCTCCGGGCAACCGCCCGCATTAAGGTTGATAGGCGATATGGAAAGAATCAAATATAAAGTTCTGGAAAATGATGACCTGAAAAGTATGCTTTATGAGATTGCACCTGAAGATAAAGTTAAGGTCTTTGAAGAAACCGGCGATGTCGATTTCGGCTATGAAATCCCCGGCTTGGCCAGGTACAGGGCCAATTTCTTTATGCAGAAATACGGGGTGGCGGCGGTTTTCAGGCAAATCCCCGAAGAAATCTTGACCGCCGAGCAGCTAGGCCTTCCGACGGTGGTTTCCAAGCTGGCCTCGCTGCCGCGAGGGCTGGTACTGGTGACCGGCCCCACCGGAAGCGGCAAATCTACCACCCTGGCCGCCATCATCGACGAGGCCAATAAAACCCGCAAGGATCATATCATCACGGTGGAAGATCCCATCGAGTTTGTCCACGTAAGTCAGAGCTGTATTATCAACCACCGCGAAGTCGGCCTGCATACCAAGTCGTTCACCGCCGCTTTAAAAGGAGCCCTGCGGGAAGATCCGGATATTATTCTGGTGGGTGAAATGAGAGACCTGGAAACCATCTCCCTGGCCATCGAAGCGGCCTCCACCGGACATCTGGTTTTCGGGACCCTGCATACCTCCAGTGCACCCAAAACCGTTGACCGTGTTATCGAAGTTTTTCCTTCCAGTGAGCAGTCCCAGATTCGCTCGACCCTGTCCGATGGACTGCGGGCCGTTATCGCGCAGGTGCTGTTCAAGCGGATCGATAAAAAAGGACGCTGTGCCGCTATGGAGATTTTGATTGCCACTGCGGCGGTCCGCAATCTGATCCGGGAAGGTAAAACCCACCAGATCAACTCCATGATTCAAACCGGTAAAAAATACGGTATGGTGCTTTTAGACGATGCTATCATGGATCTGCTCAACAAAGGGTGGATCGGCGGGGACGAAGCCTACATGAAGGCCAACGACAAGAGCAAATTCAGGCCCTTTTTGAAAAATCCGCCCTCTGATTTCACGGATGCATAATTATTTTATGAGGTGGTGTTATGAAAAAACAGGAAGTCGATTATATTCTGGCAAGAATGCTTGATGCCTACGACAATGTTTCCGACCTGAATATCACCGTAGGCAAACCGTTTCAGGTCGAATCTTCGGGTCAGCTCGTCAGTGTGGAGATCGATCCGCCCTTTGACGAGCTTACACCGTTTCAGACCGAAATCTTCGCCCTCAACCTGGTCAACCAGGACCGGCGCCTGACTGAAACGCTTTTAAACGAGGGGTCCTGCGATTCATCCTACGAGCTTCCCGGCAAGGCGCGCTTCAGGGTCAATATCTTTTCCCAGCGCAGCAACTACTCCAGCATTTTGCGAAAACTGGAGACTAAAATTCCCACTTTACAGGACAGGGAACTTCCCAAAGCCTTTTACAAAATGGCCCTGGAAAAAAATGGAATCATTTTGGTCACCGGTGCCACCGGCAGCGGCAAATCGACTTCACTGGCCGCGGTCCTCAATGAAATCAACGAAACAAAATCGGTCCACGTGGTGACCCTTGAAGACCCGGTGGAATACGAACACCCGCACAAGAAATCCACCTTCAACCAGCGCGAGATGGGCACCGATTTCGATGCCTTTTCCAGCGGCCTGCGAGCAGCCCTGCGCCAGGCTCCCAAGGTGATCCTGGTGGGCGAAATGCGCGATCGCGAAACCGTGGAAATCGGCCTCAGTGCGGCTGAAACCGGCCATCTGGTGGTGAGCACCCTCCATACCGTGGACGCGGGACAGACCATCAATCGCATCCTGGGTATGTTCTCCACCGAGGAAGAGAATCAGCTTCGCATTCGGCTGGCCGATACGATCCGCTGGATCGTATGCCAGCGCCTCCTGCCCAAAATCGGGGGGGGACGGGTGGCGGCCTTTGAAATTATGGGGTCGAACCTGCGGGTCAAGGACACGATTCTGCACGGGGAATCCGAAGGCAAGACCTATTATGAAATTATTCAGGCCGGCACGGCCTTTGGTATGACCACCTTCGATGATTATATTGTGGAATTGTACAAAAAAGAACTAATTGATGAAGAGACGGCCATGGCTTACGCTTCCCGCAAAGGTATCGTGGGCCGCGGACTCGACACGGTCAAGAGCGGCCGCGGAGAAGCCACCACCGATATTGAGGAACTAGCGATAGACACCGGTTATGGAAAGAAGCCAGGCCGTCCGTCCTTTTGACCCTTTCCAACTAAGAAACTAATACATCAATTGAGCGAAAAAGCTGCAATGGAGTGTTATTGGTTATTCGTTATTAGAAGAGGAGTCCGACACGGTTTTATATATCTATCAGCAATGAAGTATAAGATCGTGCATTGATATCCACAAATCAATAACGATTAACGGATAACGCCTAATCGAGCTTTGGCTCGATTAGGGCAATATCTATAGAGGAGAAAATCATGGATGTCGCCTGTGACAAGTGCCCGGCCAAGTTCAAAATTCCGGATGAAAAAGTTCCCAAAGGGCAGGTTTTTGCGGTGACCTGCCCCAAGTGCCGGAACAAAATTTCTATTGACGCTCGAGTTGATGCGCCTCCACCGCCAAAAGAGACCCCGGCACCGGCGGCCGAACCAGAACCGGCTAAAGAAAAAACTCTTCTCGACGAAGTGGACGCCGACGCCTACGACGCCGAAGAAAAGCCTTTTGATTTCCTGGAAGAAGGCGCGGAGACAGCCCTTTTATGCGAGCCGGACCAGACCGCCCGGTCCAAAATCAGAAAAGCTCTGGATAATTTGGGGTATCATACCACCGAACCGGATTCAGCCAGGGAAGTTCTCAAGCAGATGCGTTTTCACGTTTTTGACATGGCAGTAATCAATGAGTTGTTTGACACCTCGAACCCGGACCTGAACAATGTCCTTAGATACCTGGATCAGCTTCCTATGTCCACCCGGCGCAACATCTTCGTGACCCTTGTTACCGATCGTTTCCGTACCAACGACAACATGGCGGCCTTTAACAAGAGCGTCAACCTTGTGATTAATCCGAAGAATATCGATGATTGCGAAAAGATTCTTAAACGCGCTCTAGCGGACAACACCGCCTTTTACCGCGTCTTTAAAGAGACGCTTATTAAATTCGGCAGGGCCTGAAAGTATTGAACTATGGAATATACCTGTGTTGATTATCGGACTGAAATGATCCTTTTGGGGCTTAAGCGCCGTCTGGAACTGGCAGACTTGAGTGCGGAGGAAAAGGAGGACATCCTCAAGCAGATTAAAAAGCTCGAAACAGCAATGGAACTCGATTAGAACTGGTTATAGGTTGTTGCTGATAATCCGCAACCCCTCCAGCGTCAAGGCTGGTTCAACAGCTTCAATGGTCTCAGACACTTGCTGCATAAGCCCTGCCAAACCTCCGGTAGCAATTACTTTGGCGTTTGTTCCCATCTCCGCCTGCATGCGTTTTACCATTCCATCCACAAGACCGGCATAGCCGAAAATAATGCCCGCCTTAATACTGCTGGCGGTATCTTTGCCGATCACGTTTTCAGGAGGAACGAAAATTTCAACCCGGGGAAGTTTAGATGCCTTCATAAACAGGGCCTCGGAAGCGATCATAATTCCGGGGCTGATTGCGCCGCCAAGGTATTCCCCGGCCTCTGAAATGGCATCAAAGGTTGTTGCGGTTCCAAAGTCTATGATAACAAGGCTGGTGCGGTACTTATCAAATGCGGCCACCGCGTTCACGATACGGTCGGCCCCTATTTCGGATGGATTTTTGCATCGTATGGGGATGTTAGGGAAAGACCCGGCATCGACCCAGTGCGGCCTTGGCCCCAGGTATTTGCGGCAGAAAGAATCGAGAATGGTTACCATGGGCGGAACCACGCAGGAAATAATGATTTTGCCGATATCCTTGGAGCCGATATTGCCTTCGGCAAACAGACCTGTAGCCAGGACATGAAACTCATCTTCAGTAGTACGCCTCTCGGTACGTATCCGCCAGTCTTTAATCAAATGTTTGCCATCATATACGCCGATTACAGTATTTGTATTCCCGACATCGATAACCAGTAACATAACAGTGCTATCCTCTGACTTTAAGTATTATGTTTATACAACCCAAATAAGTTGAACATATTATTTCTTCTTCTCTGGTACATTGGAATAATGGAGTGCTGGAGTATTGGAAAATAAACAGACATTAATAGGTTTTTCTGGCCCAAAATTCCAACACTCCAGCACTCCAGTCATCCATGGCCTTGCAGGCGCAGGCTTACAAGACGACCTTTGTTTTATTATATGTCCGCAATATAAACAAGCTGAAACCTTCTATGGGTTATATATCTTTACAGTAAATATTTCGGGCTCTGCACCAGCAAGAGTTGTTTTTACAGGTAGTGCAATGGCCGCACGTCTCACATACACGCCGGGTTTTAAGTCTTTGAGATCAATATATACTTTTATGCCTTTTTCAGCATAAAGCTTTTCAAGGACATTAAGCGGTCCCTTTACCTCAATATCTAAGCCGGGTGGTGAAATGCTGTATTTATACTGCGAATTTCGGCCTTCAACGGGAATATCATGATAAATTTTTGTGACAATCTTTTCTTCAATAAATACTTCAGCAAGGACAATTTTTGTGGCAGAGATGACTTCAAGGTCTTCGGCCAGGTCAAGTGCTATTTCTTTTTTAAAAGATTCTGATATTCCTTTAATTTCAATCGGTTTTGTCAGGACTTTTTCCATGGGTCCCAGAATGTTTTGCGGTCCTCGCAGGACAGCCGAAAATGGTTTCGCGACAGCACCGGCAACGATAAAGCCTGAGGCCGGCTTTCCGGAAAGAGAAAGAATAACCGGAATTTCCTTTTTGATTTCGTTTTCTAGCCTGACGGTTAAAAGCTCTGGATGGATCTTAATGATCGTAACTCCTTTGGGCAGGGCCATACGGGTCTGGTCGAAATAAATCGTCTTGACACCGACACCTGCATCGGAGAGATCCAGCAAATATTTAAGTTTCAGCTTAGCAAGGGTCTCAAGGGCGGATTTCGGACCTCGAACACGAACCTCTATGCCCTTTAAATGAGATCCGGTAACGGTCAATCCCGAAGGTATTCCGCTAATTTCAACAGGAATAAAAAATTCGGCTTCATGGGCAGTAAAGCCGGAACACGATAAAACGGCCGTAACTCCCAATAAAAAGCAAAGAATAAGCCACTTCACATGCCTGCGACGGAAAATGGCCCAAAGTCTGTGGTTAGTCATGGCATAAGCGCTCATAGGTTCAGAGTTCACCGTTCAGGGTTACCTTTCGTAGGTGTTCACAGGTTCAGAGTTCACCGTTCAGGGTTACCTTTCGTAGGTGTTCACAGGTTCAGAGTTCACCGTTCAGGGTTACCTTTCGTAGGTGTTCACAGGTTCAGAGTTCACCGTTCAGCCTGCGACGAGCCCTTCGGCTGTGAGCCCTGTCGGCGAGCTCAGGTCGAGCCGCTCAGGGTCGAACGGCTACATTCGGCCTGAGCTCATGTCGAAGGCAGCCGGGTCGGGTTGTTTTTTTACTAACCTTTACTAACTCTCCGAACCTCCCGGCACGACGTAGCTCCAGCGTAGGCGGCTGAACCTTTGAACCCTGAACCCCGAACCCGTGAACAGTTACATAATTTATTTAGTCCTGTTTTATAGCATCAATAATTTTCAAAGTAGCGCGCGTATGGGCCACGTTATGGACCCTTATAATGTGGGCACCATTTAACGCTGAAGCCGCAACCACTGCCTGGGTGCCGGTCTCTACCACCGGCAAATCAGGCTGAATATCTTCAAGATTTTTGTCTTTAAGGATGTTACGCAAAAACGCTTTTCTGGAAGGTCCGATCATAATGGGAACATCCAGCGTTTTGAATTGACTAAGATGCCCAATTAGTGAAAGGTTGTGCGCGCTTGTTTTTCCAAAACCGATCCCCGGATCGATTATTATCTTTGACTTTGCAATCCCTTTTTTGACAGCACGATCGATGGCCTTTTCAAGAAACGTTTTAATTTCTGAAATAAGATCATCATATGCAGGTTCAATCTGCATGGTTTTTGGCGTTCCGAGCATATGCATTAAAATAACCGGCACATCGTATTCGGCCGCCAGTGCTGCCAGATCTTCATCAAGTCGCAGCGCCGACACATCGTTGATCATGGATGCGCCGGCCTCAAGAGCCCTGCGGGCCACTTCGGTTTTGGTAGTATCGATGGAAATGGGAATCGATACCCGGGATGCGAGCTTTTCAATTACCGGTACAACCCGGCGAATTTCTTCTTCGGCAGATACCTGATCAGAGAACGGGCGCGTCGATTCTCCCCCGACATCAAGAATGTCAGCTCCGTCTTGGTACAATTTTTGGCCTTGAGCCACCGCCTGGTCGAATGCAAAAAATTTACCCCCGTCTGAAAAAGAATCGGGGGTTATATTCAAAATGCCCATAATGCGGGTTTGCTTACCAAAAACAAGGCTGTGACCGCTCCAGGACAGGTTATAGATGCCCATTTCAAAGGTCTCGGTTATATTTGAGTATAAAATCGCTTGACGATTTTATACAACGTCCCGAAAGGCATTCGGGGCTTTAGAAGGTAAATTCCTTAATTGTCAAGGCGCCGGTTAGTTGCCGGCAGCGTCTGATTTTGTTTCGGCTGCAGATTCATCATCAGCTTCGTCTTCTGCTTTTGTTACGGTTTCAGATTTTGCTGCCGCCCGGGCTTCTGCTGTATCTTCAGTCTCTGCCTTTGGTTCGGCTTGGGGTTCGGCGGCTTTTACTTTTTCTTGGTTTTCAGTATGTTTTGACGGGAAGTCAAACCCCGGTTTCATGGAGCTGATCAGTTCATCCAGTTCAGCGCCCTTGACGGTTTCTTTTTCAAGTAGACGATCGGCCAGGGCATGCAATACATCTAAATTTTCCTTTAAAGTTTTCTGGGCGCGTTTATAGGCATTATCGATCAGTTTGGTGATTTCTTCGTCAATTTTTCTTGCTGTCGTATCGGAATAGTCCCTGTGCTGAGCAATTTCACGCCCTAAGAAAATATGCTCTTCGCCTTTGGCATAAGAGAGCGGGCCTAGTGCATCACTCATACCCCAACTGCGCACCATTTTCTGGGCAACGTCCGTAGCCTGTTTGATGTCGTTGGCGGCACCGGTGCTAATACGGTTAAAAACAATTTCTTCAGCCACTCGTCCGCCCAAGGCCACCGACAATTCGCTTTCAAGCTGGTCTTTATATTTAAAGTCGCTCTCTTCGGGTAAAAACCATGTCATCCCGGCCGCATGCCCCCTGGGAATAATGGTAATCTTGTTGACGGCGTCTGTTCCGGGCAGAAGACGGGCCACCAGGGCATGCCCGCCTTCATGGTATGCCGTGGTTTTGCGATCTTCCTCCTTGATGACTTTCGATTTTCGTTCCAGACCCATGTAGACCTTGTCCTTGGCATCGTCTAAGTCGGACATATCGATTTTTTCTTTGTTCCTTTTGGCACCAAGAAGAGCGGCTTCGTTAACCAGGTTTTCCAGATCTGCACCGGAGAAACCGGGTGTGCCCTTGGCAAGGACGACCGGGTCTACGTCAGAGTCCATTGGCGTTTTTTTCATGTGAACCTTCAATATTTTTTCGCGTCCGAGAATGTCAGGCAGCGGCACAACCACCTGGCGGTCAAAACGCCCCGGGCGCAACAGAGCCGGGTCCAGGACATCGGGCCGATTTGTAGCAGATATAAGGATGACCCCTTCATTCGATTCAAACCCGTCCATTTCAACCAGAAGCTGATTTAGAGTCTGTTCTCTTTCATCGTGTCCACCGCCAAGGCCTGCTCCCCGGTGCCTGCCGACGGCATCGATATCGTCAATAAAGATGATGCAAGGTGCATTCTTTTTACCCTGGACAAAAAGGTCCCTGACACGCGAGGCGCCCACGCCGACAAACATTTCCACAAAATCAGAACCGCTGATATTAAAGAACGGAACATCGGCCTCCCCGGCAATGGCACGTGCCAAAAGAGTTTTGCCGGTACCGGGAGCGCCCATCAGAAGAACACCTTTAGGTATCCGGCCGCCAAGACGTGTAAACTTTTTGGGCTCCTTGAGAAACTCAATAATTTCGTACAGTTCCTCTTTGGCCTCATCGATTCCGGCAACATCTTCAAAAGTGACTTTCTTGGACTGGTCTGATTGCAGGCGGGCCCGGCTCTTTCCAAACGACATGGCTTTGCCGCCGCCGGACTGCATCTGGCGCATGAAAAAAATCCATACGCCAATGAGCACAATCATCGGAAACCACGAAACCAGGACCGACATATACCAAGGAGATTCAGCCGGTGGTTTGACATTGATTGCAACCCCCTTGTTTCTGAGGATTTTAATCAGGTCCGTATCCTGGGGTGCATATACCTTGAGGCGGTTGTGGTTTAAATCCGTTACAATGAGTTCTTGCCCCTGGATAATGACGTCGCTGACACGCTCGCTTTCGACCATGTCAAGAAATTCGGTGTAACTGATCTTTGTTTCAACCAATTGGGGTTGATTAAACAGGTTATATAGCATGACCATCATAAGCGTGATGACCAGCCATAGCGCCAGGTTTTTGTAAAATGGATTCAAAAGTCTTTACCCCCTGCAAACGATTAATGCTAAATTTAATGATCTCGTAAAAATTTAGTAAAGCGACCTTTTTACGACTTCGCATTCATCAGAGTTATGTTAATCATTATTGTCAATTAGGCAAGTATAAGTTCTCCTTTAAGTATATTGCCGGTAGCAGGCATCACTTTCACAGATTCATCGATGCGATAACCCACCACCCAGATTATTTTTCCCCGGCTGATGAGGATGGGACATTTTGCGCGCTGGGTTCTCGGCACCTTATGATTGATAAAAAAATCTTTTAGCTTTTGGGTTCCGCTCATACCGAGCGGCTTAAAACGGTCTCCCGGACGAAAGTTCCTTAAAATTAGTGGGAAACTAAGTCTATCCATATCAAAAAAACCGGCCTGATGTCCAGTACGACTGAAATCAGGCCGATTTTCAGGCCTCATTTCAGACAATTTTACCTGCGCGTCAATCTCGGGGATGAAAATCTTTCCGGGCATGTCTATTATGTATTCATAAGCAGGCGTTTCATCGGCGTCGGATTTCAAATCAAGATCACGTAATGCTTTTTTCTCTTTGGAAATCAGCAGCACGTCTTTGCGGCACTTAACACGGACCTGATCCGGCAGATCAAGAGTCCCATAGGCCCGCCGACTTTCCAAAAGGCGAATCACTGCATCGATATGCGCAAAGGTAATGCGCCTTAAGTTTCCTTTGATCCTTGCAATGGCTTTACGAATTATTCGTCTCAAAGCGGCTGTGTGGAGTCCCTCAAGCCCGGAGACCGCAAGGGTAACGGTATTTTCCCGTACATTCGAAACAGCAGCATCAAAGACAGGTTGTACGACCTCGTCCATCCATTCTTCTTCGGAGCTTATGATTGAAGCCAGGCGATTAAGGGTTGCTATGATATTTGGATTGTAAGATGTTTCCAGCAGCGGAATTAAATGATGACGGACTCTGTTTCGCAAGTGCCTTTCGTCTAAATTGGACCTGTCGGAAACATATTTTAGTTTTTTTAGCTTTAAATATTCAATAATATCGGTTCGTCTTAACTTTATAAAAGGCCGTACGATCTTGCCGCTTCTTACCGGAGGAATACCTGCAATGCCAAGGGGACCGCTTCCTCTAAACAGATTCATCAGGACCAGTTCGGCATTATCATCACAATGATGGCCCAGGGCAATTTTATCGAAACGATTGCTGGCGGCCACATCCATAAAAAAGGCGTAACGCATGCGTCTGGCGGCTTCTTCCAGGGAGAGTTTTTTTTCAAGCTGATATTTACGAACATCAGCTTTATGGAGATGGAAGGGCAAACCGTATTCGCCGGCCAGCGATGCAACAAATTTGGCGTCATCGTCTGCATCTTGCAGGCGAAGGCTATGATTCAAGTGAGCGATTCCAAGTTTGAGGGAGAATCTGGAAGCTAAAGTGACGAGTGCATGCAGAAGGGCCACAGAGTCCGGTCCTCCGGACACCCCGACAAGAACCTTATCGTTCGGCTCGAACATTCTATAAGCCGCAATGGTTTGTTCAACGATCCGCAACAATTTATTTTTGTAGCCTTTGCGCGATGCTGGCATGAATCAGCTCGGAAACTTTTTTGTCCCATATTCCTACCACGCCGGAACGGACGGACACCTTCGTAATTCTGGGCTCGACCATCACGGTTTTGACAGTTACCGGTGTTCCATCGGTTCGTTTGGCTTTAATAGTTGCATTAATGCCGTCAGATGTTTCTTCAGTTATCGCTATTTTCAGACTTTTTAATGTTGCCGTGCAGGCCTGGTTGGTTGCATCAAACGACGCTTGATAGGAGCGTGACAGCTGACCGTTCATATAAGTATATACACCGGCGCCTGCGGCCGCTCCGGTGATTACGACGGCACACCCGATCGTAATCAAATAACAAGATAATATAATCGACAGCAACAGGTTTCGTGTCATGAGCCTGATTTTCCTTTACATACGCGGTAAGTTGGAAGGTCGGTGCGAGTTGCTGGTTGAGAAATTTACCAATGGTTATTACCCATAACGCGTAACTCGCAACTTTTAAGATGCCCAAGCAGATGTTACCTATGATAGAAACAGAGCCATGTCAATAAAAAACACTGGATATTGAGTTTGGAAATTGACAATATCGTTTATCTTGTGGTATCAAGCAAATCTTTTTTTACTTGAAAAAAATGCTTTTCGGTTATACTCATACCAGTGGTTGTGCTAGGCGGGGAGCTAGCGGTGCCCTTTTCCCGAAATCCGCTTTATGCGGGGCTGAATTCCCTCTTAAGGGTTTGATTTGGGACTCTGTTCTTCATTTTGACCGGCCGCCGCGCAACAGACGGTTACGAACCTCGTCAGGTCCGGAAGGAAGCAGCGATAAGTAATGCAGTCTGTGTCGCGGATCGGTCTCGGTCATAAATATGGCGAATGTGTTTCAGAAAAAATTCGATAGAGGGTGCACAACCAACTTCTATACTCTAAAAAGACTTTTTCCCCTCAAGCGCAGCGCTCTTAAAGCATAAATCAGTTTTCCTGTACTGATCATTTTTTACTGCTGACTGTTTACCTGCGACTGCCCTGGTGTTTTGGTGGCAATCAAAAAGTATTGCCACAAGATGTATAAAACTTACAAATAAGGAACCCATCCCAAAATACTAATTGCTGTCTTGACATTGTTTAAGACAGTCTTATTTTTTACAAAACTTAAAAATCTATATACAACTAAATCAGGGGATAACATCAACTGATGGGCGCAAAGCAGAAAGTTAAAATCCATAAAGAAAACGAAAAAGCCGACGAAAAAAATAAATCATTGCCCACCGGCGAACCGGACCAGGAAAATCGCATCGAGGCGGATGGTCCCTTGGCGGAACTGGAAGCAAAACTTGAGTCTGCCCAGCAAGAAGCCCAAGAGGCACATGATCGTTTTTTGCGAGTATCTGCCGACTTCGAAAACTACAAAAAGCGCACGGCCCGCGAAATGGAAGATTTCAGGAAGTTTGCCAATGAATCCCTGATTAAGCTGTTGCTGCCGGTGGTTGACAACCTTGAACGGGCTTTGGATTCGGAAGGCGAAAACCAGCATGCAAACAACTCTATCGCTGAAGGGGTGCAGATGACCCTTGCAGAGATATTGAAAATTTTTGAAAAATTTTACGTTAAACCGGTAGAATCCCTGGAAAAGCCGTTTGATCCCGGTTTTCATCAGGCCGTAATGCAGGAAGAGAACGACAGCCATCCTGACAAAACCGTTCTAAAGGAACTTCAAAAAGGATACCTGATGCACGACAAATTGATCAGGCCATCCATGGTGGTGGTTTCCAAGAAAAAAGAATCGCCTGAAAACCATAAAGACAATGAACCGCCTGAAAAGACAAAAGGAAAAAATTGATCATATTTGATAGTGAGGAGGACAACAAATGAGTAAAGTTATAGGTATCGATCTGGGCACCACGAATTCATGTGTGGCTATCATGGAAGGGGGTGACGCCAATGTGATTACAAACACTGAAGGGGGGCGCACGACTCCTTCAATTGTCGCCGTTTCCGAAAGCGGGGAAAGACTGGTGGGTCAAATCGCCAAACGGCAGGCCATTACGAATCCGGAAAATACGGTTTTTGGGGTAAAACGGTTGATCGGGCGTAAGTATGCATCCAAAGAAATCCAGGGTGATATGAAGATACTCCCCTTCAAAATCGAACAGGCCGGCAATGGGGATGTTCGCATCAATCTGCGGGGAAAGCAGCACAGCCCTGCGGAGATATCATCTTTTGTATTGGCGAACATCAAGAACACCGCTGAACAATACCTTGGAGAAAAGGTCACCGATGCCGTTATCACCGTCCCGGCTTATTTTGACGACAACCAGCGCCAGGCCACCAAAGATGCCGGTAAAATCGCCGGTCTCAATGTAATGAGAATTATCAACGAACCCACGGCGGCATCTCTGGCATATGGCCTGGACAAGAAGGCTGAAGAAAAAATAGCCGTTTTTGACCTTGGCGGCGGAACATTCGATATATCCTTACTCGAAATCGGTGAAGGCGTATTTGAAGTCAAAGCGACCAACGGCGACACCCATCTTGGTGGTGAAGATTTCGACCTTCGTCTAATCGATTATCTGGCGGACGAATTCAAGAAAGATCAGGGCATAGATCTCAGGGGCGACAAGATGGCGCTGCAGCGCCTCAAAGAGGCTGCTGAAAAGGCCAAAATGGAACTTTCCACGTCTCTGGAAACCGATGTGAACCTTCCGTTCATCACCGCCGATGCCAGTGGCCCTAAACACTTGAACATAAAGATTACCAGAGCTAAACTGGAAGCCCTTGTCAATGATTTGCTTGACAATTTAGAAGGGCCCTGCCGAATAGCCCTTAAAGATTCAGGCTGGAATGCCAAGGACATCGATGAAGTGATTCTTGTCGGCGGCATGACACGCATGCCGGCCGTGCACGAGCGGGTCAAAAAGATTTTCGAACAGGAGCCCCACAAAGGCGTCAACCCGGATGAAGTCGTTGCATTAGGTGCCGCCATTCAGGGCGGTGTCCTCAAAGGCGATGTTAAGGATGTTCTCCTCCTTGATGTTACCCCCCTTTCTCTGGGCATTGAAACTCTGGGCAGCGTCATGACCAATCTGATTGAAAAGAACACAACCATCCCGACCAAAAAGAGCCAGATTTTTTCAACCGCAGCCGACAACCAGCCGGCCGTTTCCATCCATGTGCTGCAGGGAGAACGCGAAATGGCTGCCGGCAATAAAACCCTGGGACGTTTTGAACTGGTGGGTATACCCCCGGCAGCCCGCGGCATACCGCAGATTGAAGTTAGCTTTGATATCGACGCCAACGGTATTGTGAATGTTTCTGCCAAAGATATGGCGACCGGCAAGGAGCAGTCCATTCAGATTACGGCCTCCAGCGGCCTGACGAAGGAAGAAATCGACAAGGCGATAAAAGAAGCCGAGCTGCACGCCGATGAAGACAAAAAGAAAAGGGAATTGGTAGATGCCCGCAATCATGCCGATACGTTGATTTATTCTACCGAGAAATCAATCAAGGATCTGGGCGATAAAATCGACGATGCTACCAAGAGCAGTGTTGAAGCGGCCTCTGAAAACCTTAAAAAAGCCATGGAAGGTGATGATACCCAGGAGATCAAACGCCTGAGCGAGGAGTTGACCCAGGCATCCCATAAGCTGGCGGAAGCGATGTATCAGCAGGCCTCCCAAGCGGGCGACCAGCAGGCCGACGCCCAACCCGGCGCGGAAGACACGGTCCAGACCGGACCTTCGGCACCGGAAGAAGATGTGGTCGATGCTGATTTCGAAGAGGTCAAAGACGACGACAATAAATAACATATAATTTCAGCGCAAATAGAAATCCCGCGAGCACTTGAAGTGTGAGCGGGATTTTTTTTGGCAAAACAGTTAATGAGAAATGCGGGTTAGGACCAATCTTTGAAGATCTTGGCCGCAAGCTCGATGTCTTCGGGGCAGAAGACAAACAGGCATTTTTCATCCTGTGATGACACCGAACCGTAAACATAGTTGATGTTAACGCTTTCTTCGCCGAACTTGCCGGCGATGGCGGCCAGGGTGCCGGGTCTGTTGTCAAGCTCAAGGGCCATCACCGGCATAATGTCAAAGATATAATCATTCTTCGACAAAAGGTCGATGGTCCTGTCGGTTTGATCAACAAGAAGTCTTATCAAGGCAAAGTTAGCCGAATCCTTGCGCATGCTATTGTAGCTGGCCACCGAAGCGATGCGCTTGAGCGATTTACCCCTGGCTTGAAAAAGATTCTGCACGTAGGAGGATGCATCCTGGATCGTGAGGGCGTCGATGTTGATGCCTTTGTCTCCCAGCAGCGACGCCAGCTTGCCGAGCTCGCCCGGAACGTTTTTCAGAAAAAGTGAAATTTCCGTTCTTACCATCTTTTACTCCTATTTTTATTTCTTCATCCAAAGATAGCTTAACCTCTGAAGGCTTAATGACTCTTGCAAACGGTTGTCATTGTTTTGTTCGCAAAGTTTTCGAATACATTTGCTGAGCATTTTTCTTCTTTCCGGATCTTGGAAAAAAGGGTCCAGTGGAAATTTTTCTGCACAGCTTTTAGTAACCCAAACATGAATACATTCAGGGCAATTGTATTCCAAAGGGCATGTTTTTTGCCCTGCTATTCTAGTATCAATTCCATCTTTTAAGATATCATTATCGTTAATCTCTGACTGGCAAAAAATACAATTCATAAAGACTCCTAATATATACCATGCGGCTGGACAAGGTGGGCGTGTTTGCTATATAATTTCAACAAGCTCGATTTTAAAGGTTAGGGTTTTCCCTGCTAGGGGATCGTTTTCATCTAACACAATATTATCTTCAGAAAAATGTTTAATGGTAACGACAGCATATTTTCCATCTTGTTTACGAACTCTAAGCCGCTTCCCAATTTCTAAATTTATTTCCGGGGGGAAGCTGGATCTCTCCATACCAAATACGAGTTCTTTTTTGTAAGGGCCATAAGCCTTGCCCGGGGAAAGCGTGATTTTCTTTTTGTCTCCTTTTTTCATGCCGACGACCGCATTTTCAAAGCCCGGCAGCATGTTTTTCTCTCCGACTGTAAACTTAAATGGCTCCTCGTCCATCGTAGAACCGAATACCGTTCCATCTACCAAGCAACCTT